>JAYKIT010000022.1:0-8807 GCA_035285765.1 Synechococcus sp.
CATCGACGACGTGCAATGGGTGCTCGAGCAGCTGCCCAGCCAGCGCCAGGTGGTGCTCTTCTCCGCCACGATGCCGCCGGAGATCAAGCGCATCTGCCAGCAGCACCTGCAGGATCCTGCGGAGATCATCATCCGCACGCAAAAGGCCGATGCCAGCCGGATCCGCCAGCGCCACATCCTGCTGCCCCACCACCAGAAACTCGGCGCCCTGCTGCGGGTGCTGGAGGCCCATGGCCCCGGTGGTGTGATCATCTTTGCCCGCACCAAGGCGGTCACGGTGACCGTGGCCGAAGCCCTCGATGCCCAGGGGTTGACCTGCGCCGTGCTCAACGGCGATGTGCCTCAATCGCTGCGGGAGCGCACGATTGAGCGCCTCAAGCAGGGCAAGGTGGACATCCTGGTGGCCACCGATGTGGCAGCCCGAGGCCTGGATGTGGACCGCATCGGCCTGGTGATCAATTACGACGCCCCCTTCGACAGCGAGGCCTACGTGCACCGCATCGGCCGCACCGGCCGGGCTGGCCGCGAAGGCGACGCCATCCTCTTCCTCTCCCACCGCGAACGGCGCCTGCTCTACAACCTGGAGCGCGCCGTGGGCAGTGCCATCGAACCGATGGAGGTGCCCTCCGATGCGGAAATCAACCAGCAGCGCCTCGACAACCTGCAGAAGCGCCTGGGTGATCTGCTGCAAGACGAGGTGCCGGAGGCACGCCAGCGGGAAGTGGCGCTGATGGAGGAAATCCTGCAGCGACTCAGCCGCGAATCCGAAGCCAGCTTCGAGCAACTGGCCTTGGCCGCCCTGCGCCTGGCTCAGGGGGATCAGCCCCTGCTGGTGGTGCCTCAGCCGCAGCAGGCCCAGCGCCAACCCCGGCAGGAGCGCGGCGAGCGCGGCGAACGGCGCCCGCAGGGCCGGGTGCCCAGCTCCATGGAGCGCTTCCGCGTGGAGGTGGGCTGGCGTGATCGCATCAAACCGGGTCACCTGGTGGGGGCGATCGCCAATGAAACCGGGCTTGATGGCCGCCAGATCGGCAAAATCACCATCTTTGATGACCACAGCACAGTGGATCTGCCCCAGGGCATGCCTGCCCAGATGATGCAGAGCCTGCAGAAGGTGCGTGTGATGCAGAAGGAACTGCAGATCAGCCGAATTCCGGTGAGCTGATCCACACCTGAACCTGCACGTGAAGGGCTGACAGCGTGACCACAACGCCAGTAGACCGGGTGGTGTTCAGAGTCTTGAGCACCACCGCCATGCGATGGTTCGCCCCCATTGGCTGCGCCGCGAGCCTGGCTGGTTTGCTCCAGGCTCCGCTGCGGGCAGAACCGAGCGCCGATGACATGGCGCTGATTCAAACGTTCTGCCTGGCCACCTTCAATACAGCCTTTGCCAACGCCGGCAAAACGCCGCCAGCGGGCATGGGTGATTTCACCTGTCGCTGCCTGGGTCGCCGTATCCAGGCCGGAGACAGCCTGGGGAAGGCCCGTGAAACCTGCACGATGGAGGCGAGCCGTCGCTTCCCTGTGCCCAAGGGCTAACCACGAGCGAACAAGCTTTTTCCAATTTGGTGTTGCTCAGCAGCAGGTCGTAGCGATCGTGCAGCTCCAGCTCTCCATTGGCATCCCAGCTCAGCACCCAGGGGAGAGGATTGCGCTCGCCCATGGCCACCTCCAAACGTGTGCGTTTGCTGACAGTGTCATGGTTTCTTCGGGATCACGGGATCTTCCGTTTTCTTTCCACCCAGAGGCAAACTTCTTCACGACACAAGTAAAATCACTCAAAAAAGCGAAATTCAACGTTACGAGAGCACATCTTTAGAAACGGCATTTACGCCTATTGGCACTCATGCCCAGCGCGAGCAACAGTGGTATCAACAGATCGCGGAGGATCCCGATGGCGGATGGCACTCCACCCCAGCAGCAAGGTTCAACCACTGAACGATTGCGCTTGAAACAGACAGGCATCCGGCCTCACTGGCACTGATCACCAGCACCTGAGCCCCCCTGAAACAGTCAGTCAATCTCCAACTGAATTTGCCTCTTGGGAGCGCAGGATTCCACTTGCATCAATCAACGATCAGCCAGATGAGTTTCCAGGCTTCACGTTCTGAATTACAACCGAAAAACAGACGTGAAACCGCGGAGATGCGGCCCGGAGCATAGCTGTCAACAAGCCTCGTCAGTGCACCAGATAGAGCAGGCTGTCATCGGAAGCCACGCGTTCCCCCATCCAACGGAACGCCACCTGTGGTTTGGCGTCCAGGCAGTACAAGGCTCTGTTCCACGCTGTACGAACTCATTTCCAACCTCAGTTTATCCATTCATCATCAAGAGATCTCAATGGCGCGAGGAAGCGCCTGAATGCACAGTTGCGATGCCGAACCGATGACGGTTCAGGCGTTTGAAGGGCTCCCGCCCAGCGGGGGCCTTTCCGCGTTCTGGGCGCTGCTGCAGCCCTACCGCCGCCGGCTGCTGCAGGCCAGCAGCTGTTCAGTGCTCAACAAAGTGTTCGATCTGGCTCCCCCGGTGCTGATCGGCCTGGCGGTGGATGTGTTGGCACGGCAGCACAACAGCTGGCTCACACAACTGGGCTTCAACACCGTGCCGCAGCAGCTGGGGCTGCTGGGCGGGCTCACGGTGGCGATCTGGAGCCTGGAATCCCTGTTCGAATATCTCTACGGCCTGCTCTGGCGCGGGCTGGCCCAACGGCTGCAACACGATCTGCGCCTGGCGGCCTACAGCCATCTGCAACAGCTTGAGCTCAGTTTTTTTGAGGCGGGCAGCAGCGGCCGGTTGATGGCGGTGCTCAACGACGACATCAACCAGTTGGAGCGCTTCCTCGACAACGGCGCCAACGCCATCCTGCAACTGATCACCACCGTGCTGGCCGTGGGCGGCGCCATGCTCTGGCTAGCCCCGCAGCTGGCGGGGCTGGCCATGCTGCCCATCCCAGTGATCCTCTGGGGATCACTGCGCTTCCAACATCAGCTGGCACCGCGCTACAGCCAGGTGCGCGAGCGGGCTGGCGATCTCAACAGCCTGCTGGCCAACAACATCGGCGGCATTCTCACCATCAAGAGCTACGGCGCCGAAGCCTGGGAAGCCGATCGGCTCAGGCAGGCGAGCCTGGCCTACGGCCAGAGCAATCGGCGGGCGATCCGCCTCTCGGCAGGCTTCATCCCGCTGATCCGCTTCGCGATCCTGTTTGCCTTCATCGCCGTGCTGCTGGTGGGGGGCCTGCAGACCTGGCAGGGAGCACTGTCGATCGGCGCCTTCAGCTTTCTGCTGTTCATCCTGCAGCGGCTGCTCTGGCCCCTCACCACCTTGGGCCGCACCCTCGATGACTACCAGCGCGCCATGGCGTCCACCGAACGGGTGAGCGCGCTGATGCGGGAGCCGGTGCACGCCGATGCGGGCACCACCCGGCTGCCGCGAGCCCGGGTGAAGGGCCAGCTGCAGTTGCAGCAGCTGCAGTTCGCCTACCCAGGCCGCACGCCGCTCTTGCAGAACCTCTGCCTCGAGATCCGCAGTGGCGAAACCCTGGGGCTGGTGGGGGCCACCGGCTCAGGCAAGAGCACCTTGGTGAAACTGCTGCTGCGGCTCTATGAGCCCAGCGGCGGCCGCATCTGCCTGGATGGCATCGACCTGCGCGACCTGGCTCGGCAGGATCTGCGCAGCGCCATCGCCCTGGTGAGCCAGGAGCCCTTCCTGTTTCACGGCACAGTGGCGGAGAACATCCGCTACGGCAGCTTCGAGGCCAGCGATGGGGCCGTGGCGGCAGCGGCGCGCCAGGCCGAAGCGGCGGCGTTCATTGAAGCCCTGCCCCATGGTTACGCCACGGTGGTGGGGGAGCGGGGAATCCGGCTCTCCGGCGGGCAACGCCAGCGGATCGCCCTGGCCCGCGCGATCCTGCGCAACCCACCGGTGCTGATCCTTGATGAGGCCACCGCCTCGGTGGACAACGAAACCGAAGCCGCCATCCAGCGCTCGCTGCAACGCATCACCGCCGATCGCACCACGGTGGTGGTGGCCCACCGGCTCAGCACCGTGCGCCATGCCGATCGGATTGTGGTGCTCGATCAGGGTCAACTGGTGGAGCAGGGGGATCACCACAGCCTGCTGCGGCAGGGAGGCGCTTATGCGCGGTTGTGGCGCGTGCAGACCGGCCTGCGAGAGGGCGATACGGTGAGCGGATGAGCCTGCACCTGCCCCCCTACGAACCCCTGCCGGCCCCACCGGCCGATGAGCGCGAGCTGCTCGAGGTGCAGGTGGCGGCCCTGCAGCCCACCCAACTGTGTGTGGGGCTGGCAGAGGTGAGCAACCGCATCGCCGATTTCCAGGGCGACAGCGCCAAGGAACGCCGCCGCTACCTGTTGCGCAAGCCGGTGCCGCTGGTGCGCAGCGCCAGCGGTGCGCTCTGGATGGTGGATCGCCACCACCGGCTGCGGGGCTTGCTGGAGGTGGATCCGCAGGCCACGGCCTTTGGCTATGTGGTGCTCGATGTGCCGCTGGACTCACCCACGGCGGTGCTGCAGGCCCTGGGCCAACGGGGCTGGCTTTACCTCTACGACGGCCGGGGCCTGGGCCCCCTGCACCCCAGCAGCCTGCCGCCGAATCTGCTCGGTTGCCAGGACGACCCCTTCCGCAGCCTGGTGTGGAAGCTCAAGCGGGAAGGGGTGATTGAAGCGGCACCGCTAATTCCCTTCCATGAATTTCGCTGGGGTGCCTGGCTGCGGCGCAAGGCCCTGCCCCCCTTCAACTCACAACGGTTGGAGCCAGCCCTGCCGGCCGCCAGGGCCTATGCCCGCTCGGCCGCGGCATCCCGCCTGGCGGGCTGGAAAGGCTGAGGCCATCAACAGCGCAATGGAAGTTGATGAAGCCAACTCCATGAAGCTTGATGGATATCAATCACGAATCAACCTAATCACGCTGTCTGAACGCAAAAAAACAGTAGGTCATTAGAAGCCAACCACAGCAGGTGAGCGCGCATGTCAGCAACGCGATGTATCACACCCAGCTATGGCGGCGCCGTTGTGATTGATCCTGAGCAGCACAGCCTCACCATCTGCCTCGAAGGCTACGGCTGCATGCGATATGAAGGCCTGAATCCAGAAGCCTTGCAGTGGTTGGAGCAACATCCTGATCATTTCATCCCAGACTGGGTGAACGATCACGCCTGCACTCCTGCACAACCGTGCAGCCATCCCTATCTCACCCTCAGCGACCACGCTGCTTAGGCCTATCACCACGGAGGCGGCCATGAAGGAGATCCTTGCCTGCACATGGAAGCCAGCGGTTCCATTTCTTCAAACAGCCCAACTTGGTGCAGCGGTGGATGGGCTGGAGCCGACCCTGAATGAACACGAGAATTTCTGGCAGGAGGAATGCCAGCAACACCCCAACAGCCCGGCCTGCCGCCTGTTTGACATCTAACTGCAGGCGGGATCAAGAAGCATGTCGAGATGATTTCTGCCATCAGAAAATCACCTAGAGATCAGCAATACCCTTAGCGCGCCAGCCCCAATGCTCGAAACCACCACCCGCACGATCATCAACGGCGAGATTGAACGGATGACGCAGGTGATCGAACAGCAAGCCAAGGCCATCCACCATGATCTCAGCCAGCGTGGACGCGAGCGTGAAGGCCAACTGGTGGCCGCCTCGCTGCTGCAGGCGGCCGCAAGCGCCGCACGGCTGATGAAACAGGCCGCCAGCAATGCTGATTCAGCCTTGAGCAATCAACCGCACGCGCTGGCATCGTGAGCGCAAATCTGCAATCAAGCGGTATTTATTGATCAGCAACAAATAGTTCGCTCCAGTGTGAAGGGGGACCCAGCAGCTGCGATGGAGGCATCGCCATGGTGCAGTCCCCGTCCCTGGCACGGCCGCCCTACCCGCTGCTGTTCCTGCTCGCCCTACTCGCTGGGCTCGGCGTTGGTGCCGGTGTGCTCCGGCCCGCCTTTGAGCTGAGCAGCAGCAACACAGAAGAATCACCACCCCCAGCAGCAGCAGTTGAACACCAGCCACTGCTACCGCGGGAGGTGTTGTTGCTGGGGGTGGATCAATCCGGCCGGCTCACGGATGTGATCGCCAGCTTGAATCTCAGCGAAACAGGCCTCCATCTCACCCAGATCCCACGCGACACCTTCGTGCGCACCAGCGAGCACGGAGAACAGAAGATCAACGCGCTCTATTACTACGGCGGCATCACAGCCATCAGCCGCCAGGTGAGCAGCCTGCTGGATCGGCCGCTCGAGCACCACATCGTGGTGAATCTCAAGGCGCTGCGGCAACTGGGCGACGCCCTGGGCGGCCTTGAGCTGGAGGTGCAACGGCCCCTGCGCTATCGCGACACCAGCCAACACCTTGTGATCAACATTCCCGCCGGCCGCCAGCGGCTCAATGGAGAGCAACTGGAGGGTTTTTTGCGCTTCCGCCACGACGCAGAGGGGGATCTGGGCCGCATGCGCCGCCAACGCCAGGCGCTTGAGGCCCTCAGGCGGCAACTGAGCCAGCCCGCCGTGGTGCTGCGCCTGCCCCAACTGCTGCAGCTGGCCAGCGACAACCTCAACACCAACCTCAACCCGCTGCAACTGGCTGGCTTAGCCCATCAGCTGGCCAACCAACCGCTCAGCAGCTCCCAGCTGCAGGGCCATCTGGGCTACCGCAACGGCATCAGCTACTGGTTTTTTGGCGACCCTGATCAGCAGCACTGATCACGTTGAAGCTTGATCAGCCGGAGCAAACATCCGGAAGGCACTGAGGAACAGGGCCACCCCAAAGAGGGTGCCGATCACCCAAAGCGTGTCGCTGGGCCATTCGGCCAGCACCAGCACCCCGAGAATCGCGGTGACCACCCCATCCAGCAGCACCGTGGCGCGAGCCGGGCCGGCAGCAGTCGCGGCTGCCGCCAACTCCATCACCGCCTCCACCACCAGCAGAGCACCGATGAACAAGGTGAGACTGAAGCTGCTATCGAGCGGGAACAGCAGCACGAACACGCCGCCGCCCAGATAGAGCAGAGCCGAGAGCAAACGGAACAGGCGCGCTGAGCTGCCGCCCGCAGCCCCGAGTCGCAGCAACTGGCTCACGCCAGCCACCACGGCCACGGCCCCAAAACCGATGGTGAGGGCCAGGGCCGAGATGAACGGGAACACAATGGAGGCCAGGCCAGCGAGCACCAGCAGCACGCCGGTGGTGATCCGCAGATTTCGATTGGCAGGTACAGCCATCACCACAACAGGAGATAGCTGGACGCTAAAGAGCGCCACTGCCTGTGGCCAGGCGCCAACAATTCCTTAATGCCACGGCCCACGACACGGCAGCATGCTGCTGATAACCGGTGCGGAACCGTGGGCAAAAAGTCCTCTTCCGGTCAAGCCAAAAGCAAACCACAGCAAGGGGTTGTGGACGACACCCTCAAGCAGCGCTTCAAAAATCAACCGCGCAGCACCACGCCTGTGGCGGGGGACATGCAGCCCAGCTCACTGGCAGGAGCAGCCGAGAACCCAGGCGTGGATCACGCTGATCTGGAACTGCGGGGCCAGCAACTGCGCGGCGATCGCTAGCCAACGCCAGCACCACCGCCAGAATGCAGTAATGGCCGCTGCTGCTCACCCTTGACCTCGTCGGCCCGCGAACGTTTGCAGCGCATCCGCCGAGAGGATGCCCTTGAGGAGATGGATCGCGCTGCTGTGCTGGCCGCCTACAGCCAACGCGAAAGCGTGTACATCAGCAAGCGCCACGGCATCTGGGACTGGAATCGCGATGGCATCCCCGGCTGGCTGCTGCCGGTGCTGGGTGATGCCGGCCTGCTCGATTGAAACGTTGAAGCCCGCTGCCATTGCCCCCACACTGTGGTGATCTACGGCTGAAAGGGGCGCCGTGAATTCCGAGCTGCTGCGCAGCAGCCTCAAATTGTTCACGGCGGGGTTCATCACCACCGCCATTGCCATGAGCTTCGAGCGCCTGGAGTTCGTTTGGTATCCGCTGGTGGCTGTGGTGGTGGTCACCGATGACAACGACGAACTCACCGTTCAGGCCTCCAGCAACCGCATCCTGGGCACGGCGATGGGAGGCCTGATCACCTTCATCGTGCACACCGTGGTGCAGGGCTGGCCTGGAGTGTTGGTGTCGTTGCTGGTGATGATTCCGGTGCTGCGGGTGCTCGGCTGGTCGGGAGGGCTGGGCACCGCAGGGCTGCTGAGCGTGATGTTTCTGATGATTCCCAACTACACAAAGTTGGATTGGATCTACGTGTTCGACCGCAGCCTCGACACCGTGGTGGGCTGCGTGATCGCCGTGCTGGTGGGCCTGTTGTTCTGGCCCCGGGGCGCCATCGATGAACTGCGGCGCAGCGACAGCCAATTACGCCAGAGCTTGATCGAACAACTGCAGCGCTACGAGCATTGGCTGAAGGGCACCGCCAGCCGGCCCAAACCCCTGGCACCAGCCCCCTTCACCGCCCAGCTGGAGCGGATGGAGCATCTGGTGGGGCGCGAGCAGCGGGGGCCACGCCGGCAACAACTGCGGCGTACGGGCTGGCCGCAACGGTTGCTGCTGTGGCAGCACAGCCACTTCCACTGGATTGCCTGGGAGCAGATGCTCTCAGAGCTGCCCGATGAGGTGATCCACCGCGCTGATCTGATTGGCCGCAGCATGGAAGCCATGGCCCTGGAACTGGCCAGCGCTGGCCGGCTCAATGGCGGAGCGCCGCCCAGCCTGGGGCAGTGGCGCAATCAAGTGGAACAGCAGCAGCTGCCAGTGTTGGCCCTGCTGGCTGTGGCCCAGGAACAACAACCGCTGCATGG
>JAYKIT010000023.1:0-23524 GCA_035285765.1 Synechococcus sp.
GGCAGGGCCAGGTCGGAGCCGCAGCTGTGGTGGTCATGGCTCATCAGCTCACCCACGCTGTTGCCCAGCACCTGGTGCACCTCTTTGTCCCACTGCAGCGGGTTTTTGAGATAGATCACGCTGTCGAGCAGCAGCACGTAGGGGCCAGCATCGAAGCCGGTTTCCCGCGCCATCAGCTGCTGTTCAGTGAGTTCACCCACCAGGTGGCCCTTGGCATCCAGCACGGGCAAACCGGAGATGTGGTGATCGCTCATCAACTGCACCGCCTGCTGCAGCGGTGTTTCAGGGCTGACACTGATCACAGGGGCCGTCATCACATCGGCCACCAAGCGCTGCACCACCATGGGCTGATCCCTGCTGCCCGCATTCTGCTGCGCCCATGACGGCACGACGACTACGGCAACTCGCTGATGCACTCACACTGGGGCGCGGTGCCCTGGGCCTGCCGCTGCTGCTGGCCCTGCAGTGGAATGCCGCTGCCATGGCCTGGTGGCTGCTGCTGCTAGGGGGCCTCAGCGATGGGGCCGATGGCTGGCTGGCCCGCAAGGCCGGTGGCGGCAGCAGCTGGGGCGCGCGGCTGGATCCCCTCACCGACAAACTCCTGATCAGCGCACCGCTGCTCTGGCTTGGGGCCACGGGCGTGCTGCCGCTGTGGGCGATCTGGCTGCTGCTGGCGCGTGAATTGGCCGTCACCGGCTGGCGCACGGGCCTCAGCAGTGGAGGGCCGGCATCGCTCAGCGCCAAGGCCAAAACCAGCCTGCAGTTCCTCGCCCTGCTGCTGCTGCTGTGGCCACCGCTGTGGCCAGGGGCTGCGGTGCTGCAACCCCTGGGCTGGTGGCTGTTCTGGCCCTCGCTGCTGCTGGCCCTGTGGTCGGCCCTGGGCTACCTGCGTCAGCGCTGAAACAGGCTGTCGTCGCGGCTGAAATCAGGCTCGCTGGCCGCCTGCTGGCTGTGGTCCTTGCTGAAGCTGTCACGCAGGCCGGCGTCGAGATCAAAGGCCGGTGTCCAGGCCAGTTCGCGCTGCAGCCGCTCCACCGAGGTGAGGAAGTGGCTGAGCCGCAGCGGGAACGCCTTGCGCGCCTTGGGATCCAGGCCCGTGGGATCAAAGCTGCGCACTTCCACCTGGGCCGGATCTTTGCCGCAGGCGCGCGCCGCCGCCTCCACCAGTCCGCGGAAGGTCACCCCCTTGGTGTCGGTGCAGTTGTAGATGCGGTTGGCGGCCGCATCCACCTCGATGCACCGGGCCATGGCCGTGGCCAGATCCTCCACATGGCCCAGCTGGGTGATGGTGCTGCCATCCCCGGGGATCGGCACCGGGCGGCCACGCACGATGCGATCGAAGAACCAGTTCTCCACAGGGTTGTAGTTGCCCGGCCCGTAGATGTAGGTGGGGCGGAAGCTGGTGAAGGGAATGCCCTCGGCCCGCAACCAAGCCTCGGTTTCCGCCTTGCCGGCATGGCGGCTGGCCGGATCGGTGGGGGCCTCCTCATCGAGGGGCAAGCGCGGGTTGTCGGCATACACCCCGGCGGAGCTCACGTACACCAGGCGATGGCGCGGCGCGCCGGTGGCAGCCACTACGGCCTGGGTGTCGGCCATGGTGCGGCCGGAGCTATCAACGATCACATCGAAGCTGCGCCCCTGCAGGGCAGCCAGACCCTCGGCTGCTGAGCGATCCCCCTTGAGGTGCTCCACCCCCTCAGGCAGGGGCTGCTTGCCGCGAGTGAACAGGGTCACGTTGTGCCCTGCCCGCAGGAAATGGCCCACCAACGGCCGCCCCACAAAGCGGGTGCCACCCATCATCAGGATGTCCATCGAGCACGGCTCAGCTGCGGCAGCATTCTGCGTGGCAGGCGGTTGGTGAAGATGGCAGCAGCGATCGCTGCGCGATGCAGATCATTCCCGCCATCGACCTGCTGCAGGGCTCCTGCGTGCGGCTGCACCAGGGCGATTACGACCAGGTCACCCGCTTCAGCGATGACCCGGTGGCCCAGGCCATGCACTGGCAACAGCTGGGGGCTGAGCGGCTGCACCTGGTGGATCTCGACGGCGCCCGCAGCGGTGAACCCACGAACGATGCTGCGGTGAAAGCGATCACCAGCGCCCTTTCGATCCCGGTGCAACTGGGCGGCGGCGTGCGCAGCCTCGAGCGGGCGGAGGAACTGCTGAGCTTCGGGCTCGATCGCGTGATCCTCGGCACCGTGGCCCTGGAGAAACCCGAACTGGTGGAGCAACTGGCCGCACGCCATCCGGGCCGGATCGTGGTGGGCATTGATGCCCGCAACGGCAAGGTGGCCACCCGCGGCTGGATCACCGACACCGACACCGACGCCACCAGCCTTGCCAAGCGCTTTGAAGGGCTTGGCCTGGCCGCGATCGTGAGCACCGATATCGCCACCGATGGCACCCTGGCGGGTCCCAACCTCGAGGCCCTGCGCGCCATGGCCAACGCCAGCAGCACCCCGGTGATCGCCTCCGGCGGCATTGGCACCGTGACCGACCTGCTCAGCCTGCTGCCCCTGGAACCCCTGGGCGTCAGTGGCGTGATCGTGGGGCGCGCGCTCTACGACGGCACGGTGGAGCTCAAGGAAGCCCTCGCCGCAGTGGGCCCTGGGCGCCTTCAAGATGCCCCGCCAGCTGGGGCGGCCACCCCCCCTTGCTGACTCCATAAGATGAAGGCATGCAAGCGCCTTCAGCTGCTAAAGAGCCGGCCATCACGCTGGCCGGCCTCGAAGAGGCTTACCGGCTGTGCCGCTGTCAGGGGCTGCGGTTGAGCCGCCAGCGGCGTTTGGTGCTTGAGATGTTGTGGCGCAGCGGCGACCATCTCAGTGCCCGTGACATCTACGAAAGGCTCAACGCCGATGGCCGCCGGATTGGCCACACATCGGTGTACCAGAACCTCGAATCACTGCACAGCCACGGGGTGATCGAGTGCCTGGAAAAAGCGCAGGGGCGCCTCTACGGCCACCGGGCTGATCCCCACAGCCATCTCACCTGCCTGGAGAGCGGCAGCATCCGTGATCTCGACATCACCCTGCCGGAGCAGTTGATCGCCGCCATCGAAGCCCAAACCGGCTACCGGATTGAGAGCTACAGCCTCAACCTGCAGGGTCGGCCACTGCCCATGTGATGACCAAACCCCAACGGGTGCTGCTGATCGGCTCTGGCTGGGCCGCTGAAAGCCTCGACGCCTACCTGAGCGAGCAGAAGCGCCCCTGGAGCGTGGAGCGCCAGCCCAGCCCACCCGCCACGGCGCTGCGCAGTGATCTGTGCTGCTGGCTGCTGGATCAACTGATCGAGCCGGCCAACCTCAGCCATGAAGTGCAATTGCTTCAGCGCCATCTGGCTGGCTCACCACTGCTGCTGGTGCTGCCCAGCAACCATCGCTACCCGCGCCAATGGTTGCTGCAACTGCCTGCTGAAGGCTTGCTCGATCAACCCTCAGCGAGTGAGATCAAAGCCGCGCTGGACGTACTCGCCAGCGGCGGGCGAGTGGTGCAGCTGCAACAGCAGATTGCGGCTGAGCAGGAACCATCCGCCCCGCGGCAGGGGCTGGGGCACTGGCTGTTCCGCAGTGGCCTGGAGCAGATCGAACGGGAACGGCTCCAACTCGAACAGTGGTTGCAAACCCATGGCGGCAAGGGCTTGCAAGCGATGCTGATCCGCGGCCGCCTGCGTGAATTGCGCATGGCCCGTGAGCTGCTGGGCGTGATCTGGGGCCAACCCCTGCCTGCACGCAACAGCGCTCCCACAGCCCCACCCACCGCGCCGCAGCACAACGACTCCCTCAGCATCGTGCTGGCCGATCGCCGCGGCCTCACGGTGCTCAACACCGTGGAAGAGCGCTTGGCCAAGGCGGTGGGCGCTCTTGATGGCGTGGAGCCGGGCACGCCGCTGCTGGCCCTTGAAGCCCTCAATCCCACCCGGCGGCGCCAGCTGTTTGAAGCCCTGCTGCAGGAGTTTCACCTGCTCTGCGATGGCATGCGCGACCAGCTCTGCAGCAATGGCAGCGATGCCGCAGCCCTGCTCTGGCAGGGCCAACAAGCCGTGGTGCGCCAGCGGGCGCTGCAGCAGCTGGTGGGCGCCTACACCGAACTACCCCGCGATGGCGCCCTGGTGCGGCTGGCCGATGCCCTGATCGAAACCAGTGATCTCAACGCCGAAGATCCGGAACTGGCTGATCTGCTGCCCAGCCTGATGGCCCTGGTGCAAGGCAGGCCGCTGCTGATCGATGGCGCTCTGCAGGCGGCCGATGAGCCAGCGGCGCTGCTGCACCTGCAACAGCTGATGAGCAACTGGCTGGTGCGCAACGCTGAGCTGATTGCCAGGCAACTGGTGAACAACTGCAGCGGTTGGCCTGAATTGCGCCGCTCGCTGCTGGTGCCTGAGTTGCTCTCCACCCGCCAGCTGGATCGCCAACGCAATCGCATCAATGCCCACGATCGCTGGCAGATGCTGTTCGAGCGCCCCGTGGCGATCTACGAAAGCCGTCGACTGCTGTACGACATCGGCAATGGCGCCCTGCAACTCACCACCGTGCGCGACCTGCGCGACAAGGAACTGCAGCAACTGAGCTGGTGGCAGCAGGCGATCACGCTGCTGCTGGAAACCCGTGATGCCCTGGCTCCCCAGGTGGAACTGCTGATCAACCGGTTGGGCTCGCTGATGGTGCTGCTGCTCACGCGGGTGCTGGGGCGAGCGATCGGCCTGATCGGCCGCGGGGTGCTGCAGGGGCTGGGGCGCGGCCTGCAGAATGCCGACACCGTGCCCCAACGCCGTTGAGACCCCTCCAGGCCCTGTTCGCCACCCTGCTCACCTTGGTGCTCGCCCTGGCGGCGCCGGCCCAGGCAGCCCGCGACACCAACAGCTACGACGGCAACATCTTTGCCCTCTATGCCGGCGATGGCGCCCTGGTGCCCCCCCACGTGAGCCTGGCCGATGCCATGGCGGCCAAACGGCCGGTGCTGCTGGCCTTCTTTCTCGATGACAGCGCCGCCAGCAAGGAGTTCGCGCCCCTGCTCTCCGACCTCTCAGGCCGCTGGGGCAAGGTGGTGGAGCTGATCGCCCTACCCAGCGATCCTTATCAGGTGAACCCCAAGGCAGCCGCCAGCAACCCCTCCCACTACTGGCGTGGCACCGTGCCCCAGCTGCTGGTGCTCAACAGCGAAGGCAGCGTGCTGCTCGATGTGGATGGGCGGATGGATCCCAGTGAAATCGAAGCGGCCCTGAGCAAGGCCACCGGCCTCAGCATCAGCAGCAGCGAACGACGCAGCACCAGCTTCAACGAGATCAACAGCGGCTACGGCAGCTGAATCCAGCGCTCACCAGATCTCCACGGATTCGCGCGCCTTGGCATACAAGTCTTTGGCGTGACCCAGATCGATGTTGTGGTGATGGGCCAATTCCAGCAGCTGCTCGAGGTTGGCCCCCGCCAGCTTCTGTTGCAGCTCCGGGTTGGCCTGGGCCGCCTGAAGCAAGGAACCCACCGCCGGACTGGGGTCTTGCGGGGCTGCATCGGTGTGGCCCACCCCCCAGAGCTCCAGCGACTGCTTGGCGTTCTCATAGAGCGCCTTGGCTTCCCCCAGATGCAGATCGTGCTCGTGGGCGATCGCCAGCAGTTCAGCCAGATCGGCCGATTGCAACCGCTGCTTGAGCGAGTCATCGCTCTTCACCTTGCCAACAAAAGTGGAAACGCTCTGGTGAACCATGGCTCCGACGGCACAACGCAGGTGTCTTCAAGCTAGGAACGCCACATCAACCTGCCCCGAAGCAATGCTTAGGGAAAGCTGGTGGTGGCAAGCGCAGGTACCCTCCGGCGGAAGCCGCTGCTGCTGAACGGATGCTGTCCCCATTGATGTCGCTGCTGGCCATCGCCCTGGTGACCCTGCTGGTGCTGGGCCTGGTGCTGCTGTGGCTGGAACTGCGCCATCGGCTGCGGCCGAGTTCTCCGCTGCGCCTGCAGCCCCAGGGCTGGAGCGTGGAGCAGCACAACGGCCACTGGCTGGTGCAGGGGGAGCTGGAGATCAGCAACCCACACCGGCGCATGGAGGTGTTTGTTCCCGAACTCACCGTGGTGCCCACCCTGCTGGGCAAGGGTGACCTCAGCGGTGTGGCGATCAGCAGCCGCATTGATCCGCTGCACCCGGATGAAACCAGCCGCGCCGATGGCTACTGGTTTGCCTACATCGTGAAAGGCCACAAACGCACCCGGGCCCAGGTGAGCATCCGCCTGCAGGGCCTGGCCCTCGAACAGCTGCTCGACACCCTCTGGGTGGATGTGCACTGGTGGAACTACGGCCCCTTCGGGCGGCAGCTGCGCCGCCAGGGCTTCCTGGTGCCCCTGCGCCGGCCGCAGCCGATCGAGCCGGCCCAGGCCTCATGGCGCCAGGGGGAGAACTGCCAGGTGCTGGCGGTACCCACCCATCTGCTCGGTGTGCTCGATGATGTGGAGGCGGTGTTGCGCCGCTACGCCCTGCCGCACCTGCAAAAGGGCGACATCCTCACCATTGCTGAAAGCCCACTGGCGGTGATCCAGGGGCGCTACCACCACCCCTCCCAGCTGCAGGTGTCGGGGCTGGCGCGCCAGCTCTGCCGCGTGTTTCACCCCACCAGCTCCCTGGCCACCGCCTGCGGACTGCAGAGCCTGATCGATCTGGTGGGCCCGGCCCGCGTGCTGATGGCCTGGCTGCTGGGCACCCTGCTGAAGCTGGTGGGCAGCCCCGGGGGCTTCTACCGCCTGGCCGGTGAGCAAGCGCGCCTGATCGACGATGTCACCGGGTCCACCCCGCCCTACGACCAAACCATCGTGCTGGGCCCCGACCACAGCCAAGCGGTGGTGGAACAACTGGCCACTGCCCTGGGCCATGGCGTGGCGGTGGTGGATGTGAACGATCTCGGCCGCGTGAAGGTGCTGGCCGCCAGCCGCGGCTGCGACCTGCCGCTGCTGGAGCGGGCGCTCAAACCAAACCCCGCGGGCAATGCCAATGAACGCACACCGCTGGTGATCGTGCGCAGCGGCGAGCGCTGAAGCGAGCATCCCCGATAGGATCGAATTCAGGGGGTGTGAGCTCCATGGCCGCAGGACCGCAGTGCGATCGCCTCTCACTGCAGCGGCTGGGAGTTCAGCACCTGCCCCTGCTCAATCAACCCTGGCTTGAACCGCTGCGGCCGCTGCTGCAGCAGCTGCTGCTCCAACAAGGCCCCCAGCAGCTGCGGCGCCTGCTGAATCGCCAGCAGGCCGCGCCACCACTGGCCCTGATTGGTCGCAACAGCAGTGGCGGCATTGAAGCGGTGCTCACCGCTGAGGCTGTGAACCGCAGCGGCAGCGCCTGGCGCATCACCAACCTGGTGCTGAGCGATCACACCAGCAACCACACCCACACCAGCGCCCAGCTGGTGCGCCAGGTGCTGGAGCTGGTGCCCACAGCGGTGAGTTGGCTGGCCCGCGTTCACAGCGATCACAACGGCGTGCTCTGCGGGCTGCGCGATCAGGGCTTCCAAACCTTGCAGCACCTGCGCTGCTGGCGTTTCAACTCCCTCGATGGGTTGCAGAGCTGCGACAGCCTGTCCAGCCAGTTCGAACTGCAACCGCTCGAGCGCAGCAATGCTGCCCTGCTGCTGCAGCTTGAGCTCAGTGTGACCCCCAGCCACCTGCGCCAGATGCAGGATTTGCGCAGCGATGATCTGCTGGCCGATGCCCAGGGCGGCAGCCTGCTGCTACTCGATCGAGCGCGCCATCAGGCGGTGGCCGCCGCTCGCCTGGTGCGTCGCCGCGGCCCGGGGCCCTGCGAGGTGGAACTGAGCCTGCACCCCGCCTGGAGGCAACTGCAGGGGCCACCCCTGGCTCACCTGTTGGCCCGCAGCGGCGCAGGCCGTACCCCTTTACGGCTGCGCTGTGATCTACGCAACAGCAGCGGCCAGGAGTGGCTGGCCCAGCAGGGGGCAGAAGCAGAACACGAAGAGCTGGTGCTGGCCCGCTCGCTCTGGCGGCGCCAGGAACTACCGGGCTTGAGCAGCCTGGCCAACCGCACCCTGGAGCGCTTGGTGGGGCAACTGCAACCCGGGCAACAACCGGTGCCGGAAGCCATCCAGTGGCGCTGAATCCCCCGCCCAAGCCACGCTCGGTGCTGGCCCTGGATGTGGGCCGTCGCCGCATTGGCCTGGCGGGCTGCGACCCGCTGGGGCTCACCGTGACGCCGCTACCGGCCCTGGGCCGCCGCCGCTTCAGCGACGACCTCAGCCAGCTGCAACCGCTGGTGCAGCAGCGCCGCTGCACCGCCCTGGTGGTGGGTCTTCCCCTTGATGGCCAGGGCGAGTTCACCCCCCAGGCGGAGCATTGCCGCCGCTATGGCCTGCGCCTGGCCAGCGCCCTGGAGCTGCCCTTGGCCTGGGTGAATGAGCACACCAGCAGCTGGGCTGCGGCGGAACAACACGGCCTGCACGGCGACCGCAGCGGCCGGCTCGATAGCGCCGCAGCGGCCCTGTTGCTAGAGCAATGGTTACGGGAGGGGATCGAACCGGTCCCCGCGGCGGCCCTCGCGCCCCACCACCCGGCCCCCGCTGCGGGAAGCTGAAACCGATTGAGCCTCAGTCATGAGCGACCAACCCCCCATGTCCGGATCGGGAGAGGTGCCCACCGTGGTGGTGCAGGACGGCAAGGGCAAGGAACTGCTCTGCTTCCTGGAGCAACTCATCCCCCTCGATGGCCAGGACTACGCCCTGCTCACCCCGGTGGACACGCCGGTGTGCCTGTTCCGCCTCAGTGACGACGACGAGCCGGAGCTGATCGATCCAGCCGATGCCACCGAGCCGGTGCTGTCCACAGCTGAGGTGGTGCTGCAGGAACACGAGCTCAGCCTGGTGCGCTCCGCCGTCACCCTCACCGTGGCCGGTGAACTCGAAGAGCCCGACCCTGAAGAGCTGGAACTAGACGAGGACGACGACGAGGGCGAGGACGCCGAAACCTATGAACTGCTGGTGAGCTTCCTGGTGGCCCAGCAGGAATACGGGCTGTACATCCCCCTGGATCCATTCTTTGTGGTGGCCCGCATGCAGAACGGCCAGGCCACCCTGGTGGAAGGGGAGGAATTCGAGCGGGTGCAACCGCGCATCGAGGCGGAGCTCGAGGAGCGGGAGAGCCAGGATTGAACATGCGTCGGCTGCTGCAACCCTCCTGGGTGGCCACAGGAAGCCTCTGCGACCTGCCGCTGGAGGTGTTCCTCGACCGCGGCATCAAGGCCCTGGTGCTTGATGTGGACTGCACCCTGCTGCCTCGCCACAGCCAGGTGATGCCCGAGTGCGTGGTGCGCTGGGTGCACGAGGCCCGTCAGCAGCTGCAGCTGCATCTCTTCAGCAACAACCCCAACCGCAAGCGCATCGCCGCCGTGGGCAATGCCTTTGAGCTGCCCTACACCGCGGCGGCCAGCAAGCCGCGGCGCGGGCCCCTGCGCCAGGTGCTCGATCAACTGCAGCTGCCGGGCGAGCAGGTGAGCCTGATCGGTGATCGCGTGTTCACCGATGTGCTGGCCGGCAATCGCCTCGGCCTGTTCACGGTGCTGGTGCAGCCGGTGGCCGCCGATGGCGGCCCCTGCCGCCACGACCGGGTGCAACGGGCCGAATGTGCCATCGCCCGCTGGTGCGGTGCACGGATTGAACGGGGATTGCCGGAGTGATGCAGCGAACCTTGGTGGTGAAGGTGGGCACCAGCCTGTTGCGGGGCAACGGCGGCCAAACCACCGCGGAGTTTGTGAATCAACTGGCCAGCACGCTCTGCAGCGAGCGGCGGCGCGGCACCCATGTGGCCCTGGTCACCAGTGGCGCCGTGGGGCTGGGCTGCCAGGAACTGGGGCTGACGCAGCGGCCCGAGCAGGTGGAAGAGCTGCAGGCGGCAGCCGCCATCGGCCAGGGGCAGCTGATGGGGCTCTACGACAAGGCCTTCAGGCCCCACGATCAGATCGTGGCCCAGGTGCTGCTCACCCGCAGCGATCTGGCCTCCAGGCGCCGCTTTTTCAAAGCCAGTCTCACGCTGCAGCAACTGCTGCGTTGGGGGGTGCTGCCGATCGTGAATGAAAACGACACCCTGGCCACCGAAGAGCTGCGCTTTGGCGATAACGACACCCTCTCCGCCCTGGTGGCGGTGGCGGTGAAAGCCGATGAACTGATCCTGCTCACCGATGTGGATCGGCTCTACTCCGCCGACCCCCGTGAGGATGACAATGCCCGGCCGATCAAGGTGGTGCGCAGCCTGCAGGAGCTGGAGCAGCTGCGCAGCGTGGCTGGCGATGGCGGCCGCTGGGGCACCGGTGGCATGACCACCAAGCTCTCAGCCGCCCGCATTGCCACCGCCAGCGGCATTGCGGTGCGGCTGGCCGATGGCCGCGACCCCAGCGTGCTGCAGCAGCTGTTGCAGGGCTCCAGCCATGGCACCCGATTTCTGCCGAGCCCACAGCCGATCCCTGATCGCAAGAGCTGGCTGGCCCATGCCTTGGTGCCCCAGGGCACAGTGCAGGTGGATGCCGGCGCCGAGCGTGCGCTGCTCGAGCAAGGTGCATCGCTGCTGGCGGTGGGGGTGCGCTGCCTTGATGGCGAATTTGAAGCCCAGGCCCCACTGCAGATTCTCAGCAGCCAAGGCCATGAACTGGCCAGGGGTTTGAGCACCTGCAGCAGCGACACCCTGCGCCGCATCATCGGCATGCGCTCGGGCACCATCAGTCGCACCGTGGACACCGAGCTCAACGGCGTGGTGGTGCATCGTGACCAACTGGTCATCACAGCACCGCCCGGGGGACCTACGATCCCGCCGCCCCTTCACTGAGCCCAGCCGCCCCATGCGCTTCAGCAGCCTTCTCCAGCGCTTGTCAGGGGTGGAGGGCCAGCCCAGCGATCTGCAGGGTGATCCAGAGCTTCAAGGGGCTGCGGCACTCGACCAGGCCGGCGCCGGCCAGCTCAGCTTCCTTGAGCCCGGCAATGCCCTGATCAAAGCCCTGGAGAGCACCCAGGCCGCGGCTCTGCTGCTGCCCAATGATGCGGAGGTGCAGCAGCAGGCCAGCGCCCGCGGCATCGCCTGGGTGGCCCTCAAGGATCCACGCCTGGGCTTCGCTGAAGCCCTCGATGCACTGCATCCACGCCAGCTGCCCCCCGCCGGGGTGCACCCCAGCGCTGTGGTGCACAGTGCCGCCCGGCTTGGCGCTGGCGTGCACGTGGGCGCCCGGGCCGTGATCGCCGCGGCCGTGGAGATCGGCAACGGCTGCATCATTCACCCCGGGGTGGTGATCTACGACGACGTGGTGATCGCTGAGGGCTGCGAGCTGCACGCCAATGCGGTGCTGCATCCAGGCAGCCGCCTCGGCAAGGGCTGTGTGGTGCACTCCACCGCGGTGGTGGGCTCCGAGGGCTTTGGCTTTGTGCCCACCGCCCAGGGGTGGCGCAAGATGCCCCAAACCGGCCTGGTGGTGTTGGAAGACGGCGTCGAAGTGGGCTGCGGCTCCACGATCGATCGCCCCTCCGTGGGCGAAACCCGCATCGGCGCCGGCACCAAGATCGACAACCTGGTGCAGGTGGGCCATGGGGTGGTCACCGGCAAGGGCTGCGCCATGGCCTCCCAGGTGGGCATCGCTGGTGGCGCCCGCCTTGGCAATGGGGTGATCCTCGCTGGCCAGGTGGGGGTGGCCAACCGGGCGGTGATCGGTGATCGCGCCATCGCATCGAGCAAATCCGGCATCCATGGCGAGGTGGCTGCCGGCGAGGTGGTGAGCGGCTATCCCGCCATTCCCAACCGCCTCTGGCTGCGCTGTTCGGCCGCCTTCAACAAGCTGCCGGAAATGGCGCGCACCCTGCGCAAGCTCAGCGAGGCCTAGAGCTGCGACGCGATAGGTTCAGCGCTCGGTTTTCTGGCCCGCGATGAGCAGCTACCGCATCACCCTCCTGGCCGGCGACGGCATCGGCCCGGAGATCACCAGCGTGGCCAAACGGCTGCTGGAGGCGGTGGCGGCGCAGCATCGCTTCAGCCTCAATTTCGATCCCCAGCCCGTGGGGGGCGCCGCCATCGATGCCTGCGGCGAACCGCTGCCCGCCAGCACCCTGGAGGCCTGCCGCAGCGCCGATGCCGCCCTGTTGGCCGCCATCGGTGGCCCCCAATACGACACCCTTCCTCGCGAAAAGCGGCCGGAATCCGGGCTGTTGGCCCTGCGGGCGGGCATGGAGCTGTTCGCCAATCTGCGGCCGGTCAAGATCGTGCCGGCCCTGATCGGCGCCAGCACCCTCAAGGAAGCGGTGATCAGCGGTGTGGATCTGATGGTGGTGCGCGAGCTCACCGGCGGCATCTACTTCGGTCAACCCAAGGGCCGGGTCACGGCCGACAACGGTGAGGAGCGCGGCTTCAACACCATGACCTACAGCACCAGCGAGATCGACCGGATTGCCCGGGTGGGCTTTGATCTGGCCGTCAAACGCCAGGGGCGTCTGTGCTCAGTTGACAAAGCCAACGTGCTGGATGTGAGCCAGCTGTGGCGCGAGCGCGTGGATGCGATGGCCGCCGATTACAGCGGCGTGGAGGTGAGCCACATGTACGTGGACAACGCCGCCATGCAGCTGGTGCGCAATCCGCGCCAGTTTGATGTGCTGCTGACCGGCAATCTCTTCGGCGACATCCTCAGCGATGAGGCCGCCATGCTCACCGGCTCGATCGGCATGCTGCCCTCCGCATCGCTGGGTGAGGGCGGCCCTGGTCTGTTCGAGCCGGTGCACGGCTCAGCCCCCGACATCGCTGGCCAAGACAAGGCCAATCCGCTGGCCATGGTGCTCTCGGCCGCCATGATGCTGCGCGTGGGCCTGGGTCAAGAAGCGGCGGCCGTCAGCCTCGAGCGAGCCGTGGATCAGGTGCTCGCCAAGGGCCTGCGCACCGGCGATTTGATGGCCGAGGGCTGCACAGCCGTGGGCTGCGCCGCCATGGGCGATGCCCTGATGGACGCCCTGAGCTGATCAAAACGGCTCACCTTCTGGCAAACTCCCCCGAGCTAGCCCTCTTCGTACGCGATGTCCTCACAGCACCCGATCGTTGCGGTCACCGGTTCTTCCGGCGCCGGTACCAGCACCGTCAAGCGGGCCTTTGAGCACATCTTTGCCCGGGAGGGCATCACCCCGGCTGTGGTGGAAGGCGACAGCTACCACCGCTACGAGCGTGGCCCCATGAAAGAGGCCATGGCCAACGCCCTGGCCAAGGGCGAGAACTTCTCCCACTTCGGCCCTGAAGCCAACCTGTTCGACAAGCTCGAGGAGCTGTTCAAGAGCTACGGCGAAACCGGTAGCGGCCAGAAGCGCTACTACCTGCACTCCGTGGAGGAGGCCGCTGAGCACAACGGCCGCCTGGGCACCAATCTGGAACCCGGCCAGTTCACCCCCTGGGAGAACATCCCCTCCGGCACCGACCTGCTCTTCTACGAAGGCCTGCACGGTGGTGTGAAGGGTGAGGGCTACGACGTGGCTGGCCTGGCCGACCTGCTGGTGGGCGTGGTGCCGATCGTGAACCTGGAGTGGATCCAGAAGATCGCCCGCGACAACGCTGAGCGCGGCTACTCCGCCGAGGCCACCGTGGACACGATCCTGCGCCGCATGCCGGATTACATCAACCACATCTGCCCCCAGTTCAGCCAAACCGACATCAACTTCCAGCGTGTTCCCACCGTGGACACCTCGAACCCCTTCAAGATCCGGAACATCCCCACTCCTGATGAGAGCTTCGTGATCATTCACTTCCGCAAGGGGGCCCGTGAGAAGTGGGGGATCGATTTCACCTACCTGCTGGACATGATCCACGACTCGTTCATGTCGAGCCCCACCTCGATCGTGGTGAACGGCGGCAAGATGGGCTTCGCCATGGAGCTGATTCTCACCCCGATCATCCACCGCATGATCGAAGAGAAGCGCGCCCGCGGCTGATCCAAAGCACACCCGAGCCGGCTAAGGTTCGGGTGTGACGATGCCCTCTTTTTCGATTAATGGCGCCGGTGGTGCCATGGATCCGGGGCCAGCTCGCTGGTCCCCGGATCAGCTGTCGCGAATGCTGATCATTGGTCGTCGTTTATATCTCGCCCACCTCGAACGCTTTGGCGCCCGTCAGGAACCCCTCGGCGCGGTAATTGAAACCCGCGGGTTCACCGGTCGTCTGGTTTTTGACTCCCCGGTGCTGCTTCCCCATGAGCAGTTCCTCGAACTCGATTGGCTGCGCCCTCGCAACCACGGCAGGGCGCGCAACCGGCGATGAGCCTGCTGGCCGCTCTGCTTGGGCTCTGCATCGGCAGCTTTCTCAATGTGGTGGTCTGGCGCCTACCGCGCGGTGAATCGGTGGTGTGGCCCGGTAGCCATTGCCCTCGCTGCAATCACGATCTGCCCTGGTTCCACAACATTCCCCTATTGAGTTGGCTCGCGCTGCACGGCCGCTGCGGCTTCTGCTGGGCCCCCATCAGTGGCCGCTACCCAGCGGTGGAGCTCCTCAATGCTGGGCTCTGGGTGTTGCTCACCCTGCCGGGAGCCGGGCGCCTCGGCCCTGTGCCAGAACCTTGGAATCTGTTTCTCGGTGGCGGCCTGATCAGCCTGTTGCTGGCCCTGGCCCTGATCGATGCACGCACCCTGCGCCTGCCCGAACCGCTCTGCCGCTGGGGGGTGATCACGGGCCTAGGGGCCAGCGCCCTCATCGGCCTTGCCCTCCAAGGCAGCCCAGAGTTGCTGCTCTGGCACGCCAGCGCTGCAGCGCTGGGGCTGCTGGCTTTTGAAGCGGTGAGTGCCACGGCCGAACGGCTGCTGGGAGTGCCCGCCCTGGGGCTGGGAGATGCCAAGCTCGCCGCCCTGCTCGGGGCCTGGCTCGGCCTCAAAGGGCTGGCGGTGGCCTGTGCCCTGGCGGTGATCCTCGGGGCCTGCTTTGGGGTGATCAGCCGCATCAGCGGTCGGCTTGGGCCCCGCCAACCCTTTCCCTTCGGGCCATTTCTGGCGCTGGGGGGGCTGCTGAGCTGGATCGCCTGTGACACCTTCTGGGCCCTGCTGATCAGCCCGGAACGCCTGGGCGTTTAATGGGGTTCACAGGAGGAAACCCGCTTGTCGCTGCTCGACTGGTTCGCCGACCGCCGCAAGACGGCTCCGGCGCTGAGGCCCACCCCCGAACCGGAGGATGGCGATGGCCTCTGGAGCAAATGCCCCCAGTGCAGCGAGGTGGTCTACCGCAAAGACCTGATCGCCAACGCCAGCGTGTGCGCCAGCTGCGGCCATCACCACCGCATCGATAGCGATGAGCGGCTGCGGCTGCTGCTTGATCCCGGCAGTTTTGAAGCCCTCGACAGCGAGCTGAGCCCGGTGGATCCGCTCGGATTCAAAGACCGGCGCGCCTATGCCGATCGCATCAAAGACACCCAGCGCAGCACTGGCCTGCGCGATGCCGTGATCTGCGGCGTGGGCCGGCT
Source organism: Synechococcus sp. (assembly GCA_035285765.1). GTDB lineage: Bacteria > Cyanobacteriota > Cyanobacteriia > PCC-6307 > Cyanobiaceae > RCC307. The sequence goes on from JAYKIT010000023.1 coordinate 15,447, forward strand.
CGACGGGCGCGCGATTGCCGTGGGCGTGATGGATTTCCGCTTCATGGGCGGCAGCATGGGTTCAGTGGTGGGCGAAAAGCTCACCCGTTTGATTGAAACCGCCACCGAGCGGGGCCTGCCTGTGCTGGTGGTGTGCGCCAGTGGCGGCGCCCGCATGCAGGAGGGGATGCTCAGCCTGATGCAGATGGCCAAGATCTCCGGCGCACTGGAACGCCATCGCGCCCGCCAGCTGCTCTACATGCCCCTGCTGACCCACCCCACCACTGGCGGGGTCACAGCCAGCTTCGCCATGCTTGGTGATCTGATCCTGGCGGAGCCCAAGGCGCTGATTGGTTTTGCCGGTCGTCGCGTGATCGAGCAAACCCTGCGCGAAAAGCTGCCCGACGACTTCCAAACCGCTGAATACCTTCAAGACCACGGCTTTGTGGATCTGATCGTGCCCCGCACTGCCCTGCGCAGCACCCTGGCCAGCCTGCTGGATCTGCACCGCCAGGGGGAGGCGGTGGGGGCATGAGCCGCCTGGTTGCCGCCGCCCTGCTGGCCCTGCTGCTGCTGCTGCCCAGCCCCAGCCTGCAGGCCGCACCGGTGGAATGGGTGGAGGTGCCCGCCACCAGCGAAGGCCAGCAATGGTGGGATCGAGGCAGCCTGCGGCTCAACCGCCGCGGTGAACTCACGGTGCTGAGCCGCTTCACCCCTGCAGCGGAGGCCGACAGCGAACAACGCCCAGGCCAGCTCTACGTGATGGCCATCGATTGCGGCGCCAAGCTCTACCGCGATCTGCAGGTGAACGGCCTGCCCCGCCTGGGTGGCGACTGGGAAATCGCCGCCGACGATGCCTTGATCAGCACCGTGATGCAGCAAGTGTGCAGCGAAGCCCACGAGCGAGGTCTGGCCTGATGAGCAGCCTCCAGCCCCTCGGCGTGGCCATTGCCGGCCTTGGCTTCGGCGAAGCGGTGCATCTGCCCGCCCTGCGGGCCGCGGAACACACCAAGCCAGTGGCCCTGTGGCATCCCCGCCAGGAGCGGGTTGAAGCGGCAGCCCAGAAGGCTGAGCTCAGCGGCACCCATGAGTTCGATGCGCTGCTGGGCAATCGCGATGTGGAGGCGGTGGTGATCGCCACCCCTCCGGCGGCCCGCTTTGGGCTGGCCAAACGGGCGCTTGAGGCCGGTAAGCACCTGCTGCTGGAAAAACCGGTGGCACTCAACGCCCAAGAGGCGGAAGAGCTGCAGCGCCTGGCCCTGGCCAACAACTGCATCTGCGCCGTGAACTTTGAGTACCGCGCCGTGCCCGCCTTCCAACAGTTGGCCCAGCTGTTGCAGCAGGGCTGGGTGGGTGATCCCTGGCTGCTGCGCTTCGATTGGCTGATGGGCAGCCGCGGCAATCCGCAACGGCCCTGGAACTGGTATTCCCAAGCCGCAGAAGGGGGCGGCGTGCTGGGTGCCCTCGGCAGCCATGCCTTCGACATGCTGGCGTGGTTGGTGGGTCCGGTGGAGCAGCTGCAGGCTCAACTGTCGGTGGCCATCAACGAACGCCCCCTCCCGGATGGGTCCGGCATGGCAGCTGTGGATGCAGCCGACACGGCCTTTCTGCAGCTGCAGCTCGAACCTCAGTGGGCTGGCGCCCGTTCGCGCCTGGCGGCCCAAGTGGCCCTGGCGTCCACCGCCCGCCAGGGGCGTGGTTGCTGGCTGGAGATCTATGGCTCCGAAGGCACCCTGGTGCTGGGCAGTGCGAATCAAAAGGATTACGTGCATGGCTTCTCCCTGCAAGGCTCCCGCCACGGCGAAAGCTTGGCGCCGCTGCCACCTGATCCGGCCCTGAGCTTCCGCCGCAGCTGGGAGGATGGCCGCATCGCCCCGGTATCACGCCTGCACAACTGGTGGGCTACAGCGGTGCGCGAGCAGCGGCCGATGGTGCCGGGTCTGCTGGAGGGCCTGGCCAGCCAGCGGGCCATGGATGCCTGCCTGTTGAGCCACGCCAACCAACAGAGCATCAGCCTCCAGGGCTGATCAAAGCCGGGCGGTAGCGTCCTGACAGCAATGAGCTGTCATGTCGAGCCTGTTCAGCGGCATCCCAGGACTGGGTGTTCTCATCTGCGGCCACGGCAGCCGCAACCGCCTGGCGGTGGATGAGTTCGCCACGCTCGCTGAGGGGCTACGGCAGCGACTGCCCGAGCTGCCGGTGGCCCATGGCTATCTGGAATTTGCCAAGCCGATCCTGCGCGACGGCCTCGACAGCCTGCGGGAACAGGGCGTGAACCGGGTGCTGGCGGTGCCAGCGATGCTGTTTGCCGCCGGCCATGCCAAGAACGACATCCCCTCGGTGCTCAACACCTACAGCGCCGAAACGGGCCTGAGCATCGATTACGGCCGCGAGCTGGGGGTGGACCTGAAGATGATTCAGGCCGCTGCAGCTCGCATCCAGAGCTGCCTTGATGCAGCTGGTGGCGATGTGCCCCTGAGCGACACCCTGCTGGTGGTGGTGGGGCGCGGCTCCTCCGATCCGGATGCCAACTCCAATGTGGCCAAGGTCACGCGGATGCTGGTGGAGGGCTTTGGCTTTGGCTGGGGAGAAACGGTGTACTCCGGAGTCACCTTTCCGCTGGTGGAACCGGGTCTGCGCCATGTGGTGAAGCTGGGCTTCCGCCGGGTGGTGGTCTTCCCCTACTTCCTTTTCTCGGGGGTGCTGGTGAGCCGCATCCGCCAGCACAGCGAACGGGTGGCCGCCGATCACCCCGAGATCGAGTTTCTACAGGCGGGGTACCTGGGCGACCATCCGCTGGTGATCGACACCTTTGTGGAGCGGGTGGAAGAGGTGATCCGCGGCGATACGGCCATGAACTGCTCCCTGTGCAAATACCGGCAGCAGGTGCTGGGTTTCGAGGCGGAGGTGGGGGCGCCCCAGCACAGCCATCACCACCACGTGGAGGGGCTGGGGGAGCCCTGCCAGCTGTGTGAGAACGAATGCACCGGAGCTTGCCAGCCCGATGGCGTACCCCTGCCCCACAACCACAACCACGACCAAAACCACGACCACGACCATGGCCACGGGGAAGACCATCATCACCATCACCACCACCCCGTGTACCCCCACGCCGACCATCCCCTGGGTCCCAACACCCTGGGCCGCCGCGACTGAGCTGAAGGCTTCTCACAGCCGTCGCACTCTCAAGCGTGTCGCAGCAGACTAAAGAGGCATTAGCCCTGCTAATACAAGATCTTTTTCCACAATGCGGGGGTGTTTTCCCCAGCCAGCCCCAGTTCTTTCCACAGCCTGAGCGCTCAATCGCCCCTGCAGCGCCCTCTCCTGTGGAGAGCGCGCCCTCCGCAAGCAATTGCTTGACGCTGGGAGCACCCCGTTTCAATGGCGCCCGCCATGCACCCACTCAGCCGCCAAACCGCTTGCAAACACTGAAACTCACAAGGCGAGACAACACCATCACCACCTTCACCCATGGCTTTGACGGCGACCACCGCCATGTGGCTTCATCGCTTGGCAACAGGAGAGTGCATGCACGAGCGAGGCGCGGCTGAATTGGGTGCCATGGAGCAGGAGATCGTGAGCCTGGAGGCGGAGGTCCCCGAAGCGCTGTTCATGAGCATGCGCGGCTTCATCAGCGAGAACCCCTCTTGGGATCAGTACCAGCTGGTGAGTTCCGCCCTCGCCACCTTCCTCTACCAAAACGGCAGCAAAGACCGCGCTGTGGCTCAGCACTACCTCAACGGGCTGTTCAACCGCTCTGAATCCTGAGCAACACAGGCCTTGCCATGAGCCTGGATCTCGCCACTGCAGCGGCGCCCTTGCGCCGGCGCACCCTGCTCGCCTACGGCATCGGAGATGCCGGCACCGGCATGGCCGCTGCCCTGGTTGGGTTCTATCTCTTTCTCTTCTACACAGCGGTGGCGGGTCTGCCGGCCTGGATTGCCGGCAGCGTGATGATGCTGGTGCGCATCTGGGATGTGCTCAGTGATCAGTGGATCGGCTGGCTCAGCGACCGCAGCCGCCACCCCCTCGGCCCCCGCATCCCCTGGATGCTGGCTGCCGCTTTGCCCCTGGGGCTCAGCATGGCGCTGCTCTGGTGGCTGCCCCCCTTCACCGGCAGTTGGCGTTTGCTCTGGTTTGTGCTGGTGGCCAGCCTGTTTCAGGCCTGTTACTCGGGCGTGAACTTGCCCTATTCGGCCTTAGCCACCGAACTCACAGGCAACACAAGCCTGCGCACCCGGCTCAACAGCCTGCGCTTCACAGGCTCCGTGCTCGCTTCATTGCTGGGTTTGGTGCTCGGTGCCCGCCTCACCCCAGACGGGGCCCATGGCTATCTGCTGATGGGATGCAGTGCCGGCCTGCTGCTGAGCCTGGGCAGTGGCCTCAGTGCCGTTGGCCTGGCCCCAGCGTCCCGCGCCTGCCGCCGCCCCCAGCCGCAGCAGGCGAGCCTGCTTAAGCAGCTGCGCCAATTGCTGCCCAACCGCCGCTTCCTCCAGGTGGTTTTGCTTTACCTCCTGATCTGGGGGGCCCTGCAGCTGATGCAGCCGGTGGCCATCATTTACCTCAGCGACGTGATGCATCTGCCCCACAGCTGGAGCACCGCTGTGCTGATTCCCTTTCAGCTCAGTGCACTGCTGGGGTTGTGGATTTGGAACAGCGTGGCGAACCGCAGCAATCGGCTGTTGGCGTTGCGCATTGGCGCCAGCTGCTGGATCGTGTTCTGCCTGATCGCCTTGGTGCTGCCCAGCCTCGATGGCCAACTGCCACCGCTGGCCACAGCCAATCGCTGGCCACTGGCACTGCTGCTGACCAGCGTCTTGAGCCTGGGCCTGAGTGCCTCCACGGCCTACCTGCTGCCCTGGGCCTTCCTGCCCGATGCGGTGGATGCGCAGCCCCACCACCCGGCGGGGCTGATCACCTCGTTCATGGTGCAGATCCAGAAGCTCGGCAGCGCCGTTTCGGTCTTCCTGCTGGGATTGCTGCTGAGCTGGGGCGGCTACAACGCCAGCCTTGCTTCGGCGCAACCCCCCTCGGCCATCCTGATGATTCGGCTGTGCATGGGGTTGCTACCAGCGGTCCTGGTGCTGCTGAGCCTGCTGGTGATGCGGCGCTGGCAACCCTTCAGCGCTCACACACCCGCTGCATGAGGCGACTGGCCAGCGTGAAGGGACGCTCGGGATACCACTCCCCGTCGTCCCCGGAAACGGGTGCACGTTTGGCCAGTCCCTGCTGATCACTGGGCCAGGGATGGGTCATGCGGCGCAAGCGCCGCCCGCCGCAATCGATGGCGTAGAGCACCTGCCAACGGGCGCTGCCATCAAGGCGCTGCCGTTCTGTGCGCACCAGCAGCTGCTGCGGCTCTGCTTGAGGGCGAACATCCACCAACACAATGCGCTCACTGGCGGTTTCCAGCAGCGGAGCCACCGCGAGCACGGCAGGCAACAGCAGCGCAACGGGCATCGGCAGCAGGCGGGAGCGCCATTCAAACCACCAGCGCCCTGCCAGAGCAACCAATCAGCGGCAGAAGCTCCCCAAAAAGGGGTAGTGCCATGGCAGCCCGCAATCCCAAGGTGGATTCATCGCAAGACGAGGGAGGAGAGATGCCGATGCAAGCCACCGCCATTCGCACCGACACCACCTGTCTGAAATGGACCCGCAGCGGTGAACTCACCGATGTGGATCTGCTGAATGTGTTGGAACGGCTCGCTGCCGTGGGCTCAGTGCATCAGCAACGGAAGCAGCGGGAACGCCGTTGCAAACAGGGTGAGGAGAATAAAGCTCCAAACCAGGAGATTGCCGATCGACTCTTGATCGATCTGGTGCAAGGTTTTAGTGGCCATCAGACAGGGGTGCAAGACGCACCTGGCCTAGCCAAACCCGGCCACCACGAGATGAGAACAAACGCTTAGGCGCCCGACCAACGCCAAGGCAGAGTGGCGTGAATGAACACACCCTCTCTGCGCCACCGGCTCTCCCGCAGCGGTTTCCTGCTGGGGTTCTATGCAATCCCGCTGCTGCTGGTGGCCGGGGTCACCAGCCGGATTCAGCAACCACGCTTTGAACGCCAGGCCCTGAATTGTGTGCTGGGCCAATCCGATCAGCTGCTGCCAGAGCATTACCGGCTTCCGGAAGATGCGATCCGCGCTGCCGTGAAGGCCTGCCAGCCCCCCTGAAGGCTGGGCAAAGCGCTCCTGCCTTGGCCAACAGTGGCGGCAGCCATGCTGAAGGCCAGTGCTGGCATGGAGCAGTCAAGCCGCTGCTGCACGGGCACGCACCAGCACAGGCACACGCTTGAAAGCAGGTGTGCCACAGGCCGGGTCAGACACCCCACGCATCAACACATTGGCTTCCGGGAAAAACATCAAGCCACAACCTGGCCGGATGGAACCAGGGATTAATTCAATCGCATCCAGGCTGCCGGCTTCCCCCTGAACCGTCACCCTTTGGTGGGGAACCAAGCCATGCTCAAGCAAATCCAGAGGATTGATGAGCAGTGTTTGGCGATGGGGCATGGCGCGATAACGATCAGCAGTTTGATAAACAACCGTGTTGTGCTGCCCGTAGCTGCGAGCGGTGATCAAGCTGAGCACCAGCCCACACTCACCATCGGCAAAGCTGCCAAAGTGCGCAACATCTGGAAGCTGCAATGCTGGCAGCGGCGTTGGAGCCAGCTGAGCGCGACCCGATGCCGTGGCAAAACACGGCCTTTGAAACACCCTGCCCTTAACTTCAAACTCACGCTTGGCGCGATCAATCTGTTCTATCTCTTGATATCCAGGCACAGTACGAGCGATCAACTGACGCACATACACAGGATCCTGAAGCTGCCGCCAACTGATCGGCTCGTCCCCAAAGATTCGCTGCGCCAACTCAGCCAAAAAAACCACCTCGCTGGTGAGATCAGCATGCTTTAAATGGGTGCTTCCCGGCTCATTCAGCCTCACCCAGTTGTTCCCCGACTCAACCGTTGTGCGATGGGGCGTTTCAAACCTGTTGAACACAGGCAGCAGCAAGGTTTGGCGAGCCGCCAGGCCATGAAAATGGCCAAGATTGGGCTTGGTTGCCAGGTAAGCGATCGTATCAATGCGCCCAAGGGCTTCTCGGGCCTGCGTGCTATCAGGATTGGCCCCATACAAATTGCCACCCAGGCAGAGCAAGGTGTCAACATCTCCTCGCTCAGCCGCTTCAATCAAATCACGGGCGTGATAGCCAGGAGTTCGACTCAATGGGCGCTTCAGCAGAGTTTCAAGCGCCAGTTGCATCGGCTCTCGCAGGCGCACAGACACCCCCATGGAGCCAAAACCCTGCACATTGGAATGGCCACGGATCGGCATTGTTCCCGTTCCAGGCCGGCCAACATTGCCGCTCAACACAGCAGCATTGGCGATCGCCTGCACATTGGTGGTGCCATTGGCATGGTGGGTAATGCCCATAGCCCAGGCAAAGACCACGGCACGGCAATCAGCCAACCGCGCTGCAGTGTGCTCCAACTCTTCACGACTCAGGCCGCAGCACTGGGTGATCGCCTCCCAGCTTGTTGACTCAAGCTGTTGGCACAAGGCCTGCCAACCATCACTATGGGCCTTCACAAATTCCCAGGCCAAAGCGCCACTCTCGAGCCACGCCTTTTGAAAGCCAAGAAACACAGCGGTATCTGAGCCTGGAATCGGCTGCAAAAACAATGAAGCGATCTCGCTACCACGCAACAGCGAACGGATTGGGAAAGCGGGTGAGCCAAATTTCAGCAGCCCCGCCTCAACCACAGGGTTGATCACCACAATGGTGCCGCCCCGTTCTCGCAGACGAATCAACTCATTCATCAAGCGAGGGTGATTGGCTGGTGCATTGGAGCCAACCAACACCACACCATCGGCTTGACGCAGACTTTCCAAACTCACATTGGATGTGCCAGTCCCGAACACTTGGGTCAGCCCCACACTGGAGGGGGCGTGGCACAGATCAGAACAATCGGCCAGGTTGTTGGAGCCGCGAGCCCGCATCAACAACTGCAGCAGGTAGGCCGCCTCATTGGAGGAGCGGCCAGAGCTGTAGGAGGCCAAACGCTCTGGCACCGAAGCAAGAAACGCCTCAGCCAGCAG
>JAYKIT010000024.1:0-4597 GCA_035285765.1 Synechococcus sp.
GTCAGCGTTGTGTGCCCGGATCAGGAGCGTTCGGCCACAGGCCACGGCCTCACCTTGCAAAGTCCGATCCGAGCCGAGCGCGCCGATGGCTTGTTTGGCGCTGGGATCGAGGCCTGGGCCTGCAGTGGTACCCCCTCCGATTGCGTGAAGCTGGCCCTGGGCAAATTGCTGGATACAGCGCCTGATCTGGTGCTCAGCGGCATCAACCATGGCCCCAATCTGGGCTCGGATGTGATGTATTCCGGCACGGTGGCCGCGGCGATGGAGGGCACGCTGGAGGGGCTGCCGGCCATGGCGATCAGCAGTGCTTGCTTTGATTGGCGCCAGTTCGATGGCGCCGCGGTGAGGGCCCTCGATCTGGCGGAACAGGCTTTGGCCCGTGGCTGGCCAGAGGGGTTGTTGCTCAACCTCAACGTGCCGGCGGTGCCTGCAGATCAGATCGGGGCCGTGCGTTGGTGTCGCCCCGGCGTGCGCCGCTATGTGGATCAATTTGATCAGCGCTTCGATCCGCGTGGCCGCACCTATTACTGGCTCGCTGGCGAGGTGGTGAACGACCATGAAGCAGCCGGTGCCGGCCCTCGCGAGTGGCCCACGGATGTGGCTCAGGTGCAAGGCGGTGGCATGGCGCTCACGCCGCTGCAGCCGGAACTGTTCTGGCGTGGGGCGTTGCCCCCCCTGGCCCTGGAGCGCTGAGGGGCTGTCTTTAGCGGCGCGCCAGGCGCTGCAGCAGCCAGAGGCTCACCCACAGGCCGATCAGATGGCCGCTGAGGGCTTGGGTGTTGGCCATCACGGAAAACATTTCCAAGGAGGTGATGGCGTTGTTGCCCATGCCCACGGCCCCCACCACGCCGGGTTGCTGCAGCGAAGCCTGAAAGGTGAGGCTGCCGGAGAGGGCTTGATAGCCGATGGCCGCCAGGGTGAGGCCCACCAGGCTGGCCAGCAAATGGCGCTTCACCTGGGCGCGGGTTTCGCCCTTGGAGGGGATCACGCTGCTGCCGCTGCCCAGCACCCGGCTGAGCCGCACCAGGCCCCAGTCTTGCCACACGCTCCAGGCCAGCACCAGCAGGGCCAGGGTGGTGAGTGAGAGCCCTGGCCCCAGGCCGATGGCCTTGTCGCGGTTGTTCACCAGCTCGCTGCCAATGCTGTTGAAGGCCAGCACCCCGCCGCTCACCAGCGCCAGGGTGAGCTGGCTCCAGAAGGCGCCCCAGCCCACCATGCGGAAGGCGGAGGCGATCCGCTGCAGCTCAAGACGGTCGGCCATGGGGTGATGCGCAGGCCCTAAAGGTGCCATGGGAGCATGGTTCTGGCACGACTGCCGGCCTTGATTGCGCTGCACAATCCCCAGAACGCCGCCACACCGACGGCTCTGGCCTTGGGAAGTTTCGACGGTGTGCATGCCGGTCATCGCCAGGTGATCGCGGCGGCTGTTGCTGCGGCTGCCGCCAGTCCGATCCCGCTGGTGCCCACCGTGCTGTCGTTTTGGCCCCACCCCCGCGAGGTGCTGGCTGGTGAGCGGCGCCTACGGCTGGATTTGCCAAGCGAAAAATTGGCGGCCCTGGAACCGCTCGGCATTGAGCAGCTGGTGTTGGTGCCGTTTGATCAGCAGCTGGCGGCCCTCAGTCCCGAGCAGTTCGTGCGCCAGGTGCTGCAGCAGCAACTGCAGGCCAAAGCGGTGGTGATCGGCGAGAACTTTCGCTTTGGCCATCGCCGCAGTGGCGGGCCTGAGGAGCTGCAGCGGCTGGGAGAGGAGCTTGGGATCGCCGTCACGGTGTTGCCCTTGCTGGATCAATGCGGCAGCCGCATGAGCTCGAGCCGCATCCGCGCCGCCCTGGCCGCTGCCGATCTTGAGGAGGTGGCCCTGCTGTTGCAACGCCCCTACCGCTTCCAGGGCCAGGTGGTGCGTGGGCGTGGTTTGGGGCGCGGCCTGGGTTGGCCCACGGCCAACCTGCAGGTGGATGGGCGTAAATGCTTGCCAGCTGAAGGGGTGTATGCGGCCTGGGCCTGGCGGGAAGGAGAACCGGCGCGGCCTGCGGTGATGAATCTGGGCCGCCAGCCCACGGTTGACCCCACGGCCCCCTCCGCTGTGGAGGTGCATCTGCTTGATGCCGAGCTGGAGCTGGTGGGTCACACCCTGGTGGTGCAGCCCCTAACGCAACTGCGGGTGCAGCAGGCGTTCGGCTCGCTGGAGGAACTCAGTGCCCAGATTGGCCGTGATGCCCAGCAGGCCAGAGCGCTGCTGGCGGAGGCTCAGGCGCCCGGGTAGGCGTGGCTCAGGCCCCAGGCGATGAAGGCGGCAATACCGCCGAGCAGCACGGCGCCCCAGATCAGCACCATCATCGGGCTGTCGGAGCTGCTGATCTGAGGAGCGCTCTTGGGATCGTTGGCCACCGGCACAGCTTGGATTTGGCCTCAGGCTAAACAGGGGAGACCCCTGCAACAGAGCGGCTTGTCCTTTTCTTCCTCTGACCCTGCAGCGGCTGCCGGGGTGGAGCTGCTGCGTTTGATCGACGCCAACCTGGATCGGGCCCGCGAGGGCCTGCGGGTGGCGGAGGACTGGGCTCGGTTTGTTCTCGACCGGCGTGATCTGGTGGAGATCAGTAAGGATTTGCGCCAGCAGCTGGGCCGCTGCCACCAGCAGCGCTACCGCCAGGCGCGCCACACCGCCACCGACAGCGCTGCTGGTTTGGCCCATCCGGCCCAGCAGCAGCGCACGAGCGCCAGCGTGGTGGCCGCCAATTGTGCGCGGGCCCAGGAGGCGCTGCGGGTGCTTGAGGAGTTCGGCCGCGGTGTCGACCCCGAACTGGCGCGGGTGGCGGAGCAGTGCCGCTATCGGCTCTATGACCTGGAAACGCGGTTGTTGGCCGATCAAAGCCGGCGTCAGCGCCTCGCTACCGCTCGCCTGTATTTGATCACCAGCCCGGTAAATGAGCCGCTGGAGGTGGTGCGGCAAGCCCTGGAAGCCGGTGTGCGCCTGGTGCAGCACCGCAGCAAGCTCAGCGAGGATCTGCCCCGCTACCGCGAAGCCCTCGCCCTCAGGGAGCTTTGCGCCGCCCATGGGGCGCTCTTCATCGTGAATGACCGGGTGGATCTGGCCCTGTCGGTGGAGGCCGATGGGGTGCATCTGGGCCAAGGGGATCTGCCGCCTGCTCAGGCCCGGCGCCTGATCGGCCCGGATCGCCTGCTGGGCCGCAGCACCCATGCCCTGAGCCAGCTGCGCCAGGCGGAAGCCGATGGTTGCGATTACGTGGGGGTGGGCCCGTTGCATGCCACCCCCACCAAGCCCGGCCGTGAGCCGGTGGGGCTCGAGTACCTGCGCCAGGCCGCCGCGGAGGCCCGCATTCCCTTCTTCGGCATTGGTGGGGTGGATGCCACCACCCTGCCGGCGGTGCTGGCTGCTGGCGGCAGCAGCTGCAGTGTGGCCGTGGTGCGGGCGGTGATGGAGGCCGAGAATCCAGCGGCCGCCACTCGCGCACTGCTGGAGCAACTCACCGATGGCTGATCCGATCGCCTTGATGGTGAACGGCGAATCTCGCCTCTGTTCAGCCGGCCTCACCCTCGAGCCTCTGCTGCAGGAGTTGGGTTATCAGCCGCGTTTGGTGGTGGTTGAGTTCAACGGTTCGATCCTGCCCCGGGCCCAGTGGCCACAGCAGGCTGTGGTGGAGGGGGATCAGTTGGAGGTGGTCACGATCGTGGGTGGGGGGTGAGCCCGGGGCGGTGGACCGCACTGCGTTGCTCGATCACACTTTTTAGAGTGCGCCCAGCTTCAGCCCGTGATGGGCTCTGCCTTGGCTCTGCTTGCTTCCCTTCAGCCCCGTCGCCTGATGCGCCTGCTGTCGCTCTCGCTGCTGCCCGTACTGGCCGCGGGCTTGTTCAGTTTTGCCTGGGCCCAGCCGGCTGATGCCGCCCGTGGAGGCCGCATTGGTGGCGGCAGTTTCCGCTCAGCGCCGATCCGCACTGCCCCCCGCGGGGGTGGCTACGGCGGTGGTTACCGCGGCGGCTATGGCGGCGGCATCGGTTTCCCCTTCCTGATTCCCTTCTTTGGCTTTGGCGGCGGTGGTCTGTTCGGTCTGCTGATCCTGATGGCCATTGTGGGCGTGGTGGTGAATGGCCTGCGCGGGGCCATGGGCGGTGGCATGGCGGCTCCGAATCTGCCCAGCGAGCGCCCCGATGGCCCGGTCACGGTGGTGCAGCTGCAGTTGGGCCTGCTGGCCAGTGCCCGCAGCGTGCAGGAGGATCTGCGCCGCTATGCCCGCACCGCCGACACCAGCAGCAGCAGCGGTTTACAGCAGGTGCTGCAAGACGCCACCCTGGCGCTGCTGCGTCGCCCGGATCAGTGGGTGTACGCCAATGCCGAATCGGGGCAGGTGCCCTTCAACGCTGCCGAGGCCACCTTCAATCGCCTCTCGATGCAGGAGCGCAGCAAGCTCAGCGGTGAGCTCACCAGCAACGTGGATGGGCGCCGCCTGGCGGAAGACACCGTGGCCGCCAGTGGCACCGGTGATGCCGACGCCACCAGTGAGTACATCGCGGTGACGCTGCTGGTGGCCAGCCGCAGCAAGCTGCCGCTCAAGGCCGTTGATTCTGCTGAGCAGTTGCG
>JAYKIT010000025.1:0-12846 GCA_035285765.1 Synechococcus sp.
ATCGGTTGGCCGTATTGATCCAGCAGGTGTGGGCCACGGCTGCTGTGCCATTGCAGTTGCACGCGATAAGCACCTTGGGGGCTTGTTTGCCATTCAGCTGGTTGGCGGTTGCCGCCGCGATCCTTCAGCTGCTGCGTGAGCTGGGCCAGTTGAGCTTCGCGTTCCTGTTCCAGCTCATGCACCATGGCAGCGGGCAGCAGGCATGTCAGCTCACCTGGGCTGTTGGCTGTGGGATTCAGCGTGAATCCAGGTTCCAATGGAACTGAATCGGGTGTCAGGAACACCAATTGATCCAATGGTCCATCCAGGTTCATGCCAGTTTGCTTGATTTGGTGCGCTTCGGGGCGTTTTCTGCAATGTTTCTGTGGTTTTTTGCCCCGTGTTGCGGTTTCAATCAGTTTGACTGTTGAATCTGGTGAAGAGATGTTGATTCAATCGCTTGTGCTTGGTGCCGGTTTGCTGATGCTGGCTGCTCCTGTGCAGGCAGCATCCATTCAAGCCTGCGCAGAGCAACTGCGCTCCAAGGGGTATGTGATTACCGATATGGATGTGGAATCTCATGCCGTGTTCGAGTTTGAGGCGATTCGCAATCAGGCGCAATGGGATATCACTACGGATGCGAATTGCAAGATCTTGCTAGAAAAGCGTGATGATTAATGCTGCTGCCGCTTCCTGTGCCTGGGATAGGCAGAGCCTGAGTTGCGATTGTCCCCATTTAGGGGTAGTGCCTTAAGGGGGTGTGGGCCGATCATTCTCTCATCGGACATTGAAACCTCGCCTTGGCCGGCGGGGTTTTTTGTGTCTGTCACTTTTGGTTTGATGGCGTGATCTCTGCAGCTCCGCTCAAAGATTCCTGGGATCTGCAGCTTGCGAGGCTTGGCCTGGCTAGATCGTATTGGTCTTGATTGTTGCCTTTCAATGCTTGAAGGCTGGTGATCAGGCGGTGATCGCTTTGGGTTCAATGGATTGCCCTGCTTTTCATGTGGCGATGAACCCGCAAAACCTCAAGCCACTACAGGGTTCAGGTCTGTTTCCGTTTGCCTTGGTTCGATCCAATGTGGGTGGTGCCTTTCCGTAAAAGCGGTGTTCCACCATTGCAACGCGGCTTACGAATCCAGCATTGGTTATGCAATCAGCGAGTCCGCTGGGTATTAATAATCTTGCTAATTGCTTTGTGGCTGGGCGCCTCCATGGCACGCCTGTAATTGCCATCAATCAGCTCTCCTATGTGATGTACTCGTTACATTGCCAGCCAGCGTAGATCCTATGGACACGTTGGCCACGATTGATCAGTGGGTGCGCCTGATTTCTGCTGGTAAGGCGCTGGCTAATGCAATGCACTCAATAGCGGTGATGTGGTGGTGTTTGAAGAGGTTATAGTGATTGAAGTTCAGTGGCGTGGCTTGGCTGTGAGTTAGCGCAGCACTCGAATGGCTTGAATCTCGCCATTGTTGAGCCTTAAGTACCACTGGCAGTCTGGTCCCGCCCAGTGATTGAACAAAATGGCACCCTCGATCCCCCATGGGTTTTGGCCGGGCCATACCTGGTCGAAGTTGATCGCCTGCTGTTTGAGCAGTTGTTGATTCTGGGTGTTGCTCGCCTCGTGCTCAGGGAGTACCCCCAGATCGATGAGCCGGTAGTGAGGCGCGCCTGGGATGGTGCTCATGGGGCCTTGTGAATCGTTTGGCGGGCATGATGGCACGGCTTGATGTTGTGCCGGCGGCAGCCTCCGCTGCGATCAGTGAGCGCTGATGTGTTCGTCACTGGTTTGGATAATGGTTGCCTTAAGGGCTCACGCTGCACCGTGTCTTGCCTTTCAGCGTGTGGCTTATCGGCTTGAATGCGGATGCCGTTGGCGCAACAATGGGCTCACGAATGAGAGCTCATTGGCTCCGCTCTTGGGTGGATGGTTTGACAGCTGTTTGTCTAAGCCGGTGACTGGATTTGAACCTGCGACCTACTGATTACGAATCAGTTGCTCTACCCCTGAGCTACACCGGCAACCAACACAAATTAGCATTGAGCCCCCACCAATTCCCATCCGGCATGTCGGCACCTGGTAACCGCGTGGATCCTGAGCTGCGGGCCCGCCTGTTGCAGGAAGCTCGCACGCCCTGGCGAGGCTTACGCCGTGCCCTCTGGCTCGCTCTGTTCGCTTCCGCTGGTGTTGGTGGCGCCACCATGGCTTTGCGTGCTTCCAGTGGCGACAGTGTTCCCCTCAGCGATGCTGGGATTCAACTCCTGGCTTTGCTGGTCAGTGGTGCTCTGCTCTGGGTTGATCGCAATCGTTCCGAGAACTGAGCGCAACTGCCACTGCAGCAGCAGCAGCACCAGCACACTCCAGACCAGGGCCGCGGCGCGGCTCTGGTTGGCCCATGGGCTCACGGTGATGGCCAGGCCCGCCCGTTGATCCAGCCACAGCAGAAGCGGTAGCTGCAGCAACGCCAGCAGAGGCCGCACCACGGCAATCGGCATGACCCAGGGTGGGCGCAGCTGTGGCAGCAGCACCGCGAGGGCCCAGAGCAAGCAGATTTCAAGCCGCGGCGATGGCCCAGGCTCACCTGCCGCCAGGATGAGCTGCAGGAGCAGCAATTCCAGTGGCAGCAGGGCCAGGCTGAGCCGTGGCAGCCAGGCGCCCATCTCAGGTGCTGAGTGTGCGCTTCTGGGTCACCATCGTGTAGGCCTCGATGCGATCCCCTTCCTGCCAATCGGCATAGCGATCGCAGCCGATGCCGCACTCGAAACCGGTGTTCACTTCCTTCACGTCGTTCTTCATCCGCTTGAGCGAATCGAGATCGCCGCTGAACACCATCTGCTTGCCACGATGCACGCGGATCTTGCAATTGCGCTGGATGCTGCCGTTGGTGATGTAGCAGCCCGCCACAGCGCTCTTGCCGATGCTGAACACCGCCCGCACTTCGGCTTCGCCCAATGGCGATTCCACCAGTTCGGGTTCCAGCAGACCTTCCATCGCCGCCTGGATGTCTTCCAGCAGCTTGTAGATCACGTCGTAATCGCGCACATCAACACCGGCCACCTCGGCGGCCCGGCGAGCGCCGGAGGCCAGGGTGGTGTTGAAGCCCACAATCACAGCACCGGATGCTGCCGCCAGATCCACGTCGGTTTCGGTCACTTCGCCCGGGGCCGAGAGCAGCACACGCACCTGCACTTCGCCTTGCGGCAGTTGCTCCAGCGATCCGAGAATCGCCTCCACACTGCCCTGCACATCGGCCTTGAGGATGATGTTGAGCTCCTTGAGCTCGCCCTCGCTGGCCTGGCCCGACATCGAGGTGAGCGACACCCGGCGGGAGGCCATCTGCTGAGCCAGGCGGCTGGCACGTGCTTCGCTGGCGCGATCACCCACCACAGCACGAGCGGATTTCTCGTCGCTGTATACCTCGAATTCGTCGCCGGCTGCAGGCACTTCGCTGAAGCCCAGCACCTCAACAGCAGACGAGGGGCCGGCATCCTTCACCCGACGCCCGGTGTCATTCACCATGGCGCGCACCTTGCCGAGCACGGGGCCCGCTGCCACCACGTCGCCGGGTCTGAGGGTGCCGTTCTGCACCAGCAATGTGGCCACCGGACCCTTGGCCTTGTCGAGGTGGGCTTCGATCACAGTGCCCTTCGCCATGCGCTCGGGGTTCGCCTTGAGGTCTTCCACCTCGGTCACCAGCAGAATCATTTCCAGCAGGGTGTCGAGGCCTTCGCCCTTGAGGGCGCTCACAGGCACCATCACGGTGTCGCCGCCCCAATCTTCCGGCAACAGGTTCTGATCGGAGAGCTCTTGCTTGACCCGATCCACCTGGGCGCCTTCCTTGTCCATCTTGTTGATGGCCACCACGATCGGCACTTCAGCAGCCCGGGCGTGGCTGATGGCTTCCAGCGTTTGGGGGCGAACGCCATCATCGGCAGCCACCACGAGGATGGCCACGTCGGTCACCTTGGTGCCGCGGGCACGCATGGCGGTGAAAGCTTCGTGGCCCGGGGTGTCGAGGAAGGTGACCTTCTTGCTCTGCCCGGCGTGGTCCACATCCACCTGGTACGCACCGATGTGCTGGGTGATGCCTCCGGCTTCGCCGGCGGCCACACGGGTTTTGCGGATCGCATCCAGCAGGCTGGTTTTGCCGTGGTCCACGTGACCCATCACGGTCACCACGGGCGGACGGCGGATGAGGTGAGCCAGATCGCTCTCCTCGATCATTTCCACGGTCTTCTTGGCCGCTTCTTCCACGTCGTCCTGCAGGACAGGCACGCCGAATTCATCGGACACCGTTTCGATGGTGTCGAGATCCAGGGTTTGGGTGACCGTGGCGATGATCCCCTTGAAGAACAGGGATTTGATGATCTCGGAGCTTTCAACGCTGAGCTTGTCGGCCAGCTCCTGCACCGTGAGGTTGCCCTCCGGTACCACCAGCATTTCGGGCCGCACCTGCTTGGCTTCGCGGGCCTGGCGCAGCTCCATGGCGCGGCGGCGCTGGCGCTGACGGGTGGTTTCCTTCTTGCGACGACGCAGGGCCACAGGCCTTGCGCCGGTGTTACCAGGCAGATTTCTGGGCTTACTGGGACGAGCCAGGCTGGCCTGGAGCACGAGTGCTTCCTGACCGCCAGCGAATCCACCGGTCTGTGCGGCCAGGGAATCGTCGTTCTCACCAATGATGTGAACCTTCTGGCGCTGGCGCTGCGGCGAGCGGCTGCGCAGGGCATCCAGCTTGGCGCTGTCGTCCCAATCAGGGCGGCGCGGACGCCCGGCCATGCCAGGGGCAGCAGCCGGCCGATAGCCAGGACGCCGCGGCGGGGTGGCCGGTGCGTTAGGCCGGTTGGGACCTTCACCGGGTTTGCGGGGCGCATCGCCTGTGGGCCGCGAGACCGGACGCCGTGGGGCCTCCGCTGACTGGGGCCTTGCACCGGGCTTCTGCAGCTGCATGAGCTCGCCAGGGGCCACCGGCTTGCGCATGCCACCGGGGGCACCAGGCCTGCCTGGACCACGCCCTTGGGGGGGATTGGGTTCGCGTCGGATCGGCTTGCCCACCAGCTCGAGCGATGCCGGCGGGCGACCACCTTCATTGCGGCGCTGTTGCGGGCCATTGGCGCCCCGACCAGCAGGTGCTCCACCGCGCATGGGGGAACCAGGACGCTGAGGTGCGCCAGGACGAGGGCCATTGCGTTGGGGCGCGCCTGGCCGTTGGGGCGCACCGGGCCGCATGGGCGCTCCAGGGCGCTGCTGTTGCGACGGGGGGCGCATCGGCACGGCTGGCCGGTTTTGATCGCGATTGCGCGGCGGTTGTCCGGGGCGCTGCTGCTGCTGCTGCGAAGGACGCATCGGCACCGGAGGCTTGCCCTGCAGCTGACTGGGCTGGGGGCGCGCCGGGGGTGGCGTCACCGGCTTGGCCATCACCACCGGTTTGGGTTTCGGAGCCGGGGGTGCTTTGGCGACTGACTGCTGCGGGTTGGGGTCGCGGCGAATCGGTGCCGGAGGCCGATTGGGATTGCTGGCTGCCGGTTTGGCCGCTGCCGGTTTGGCGGCAGCTGGTGCCGCTGGCCGGGCTGGGGGAGCCTGGGGGCGAGGGGCAGGAGCAGCAGCTTGCGGCCTGGGGGCTGGAGCGGAAGCAGCCGCTGGCTTTGCAGCCGGTGGTGCTGGCGACTTGCTCACCACAGCAGGCTTGCTGGGAGCAGCGGGCTTGGCGGGAGCTGCAGGCGGGCTCGGTTTGGCCGCAACGGGTGCTGCTGGCCGGGCTGGGGGAGCCTGAGGGCGAGGGGCGGGAGCAGCAGCCTGCGGCTTGGCCGCTGGAGCGGCCTTTTTCACCGAGAGGATGGCATTGCCCCCCTCGCTGGCTTTGGCAGCAGGCTTTGCCGCGGCACCACCTGCCCCCTTACCGGCGAGATGGGAGCGGATTTTTGCCGCTTCGGAGTCGCTGATCGAACTGCTGTGGCTCTTGGCGGCAATCGCCAGCGACTCAGCGGCGTTCAGCACGTCGCGATTGTCGAGACCAAGGTCTCGGGACAGCTCATAGATCCGGACTTTGCCGCCGCTCGTCATGCAGGTCTCCAATAGTCGGGGCACGGGGTGCCTCCGGTCCCATCACAGGGAGGGACAGTCTTTATCTTGCCTGAGTGCCTTGCCGGCATCAGGCTCCAGCCGTGTGGCCAGTGCGTCATAGACGCTGTCTGCAACCGGGACCCGAAGGGCGCGTTGCAGTTTCCGCCGTTTGCGGGCTTCGTCGAAGCAGTTTTGCTCGGGGCAAAGGTAAGCCGAACGGCCCATGCCTTGATCCAAGCTCAGCCCCTGGCCCTCCGGTAGCCGGATGACCCGCAGCAACAGGCGACGATCGCGCAGTTGCCGGCAGCTCACACAGCGCCGGAGGGTCGGCTTGGAACTCACCGGGCCTCAGCGTCCGCATCGGCTTCAACAGCCACATCGCTGGCTGCTTCAGCCACCACCTCGTCGCCGGACTCCTCGTTCACGGGAGCCAGCTCCTCGGCCTGCTCGCCATCCTCAAAGTCCTGCTGTTCCAGTTCATCTTCCTCGAGCGGATACAGCTCCCGCAGGCGGGCATCCTCTTCGGCTCGAGCCGCCTGTTCCGCTTGCAGGCGAGCTTCGGCTTCGGCTTGCAGCTGCTCCTCCTGGCGGCGGATTTCAATCAGCTCAGACACCTTCTCATCTTCGCTGACCTGGTCGTATTCCTCACTGTTTTTGATGTCGATCTTCCAGCCGGTGAGGCGAGCGGCCAGACGCACGTTCTGGCCTTCGCGGCCAATGGCCAGGCTGAGTTGATCGGGCGGCACCAGCACATGGGCGTGCTGGCCTTCGGGATCCACGAGGCGCACCAGCTCCACCCGGGCCGGGCTGAGGGAATTGGCGATGTACTGACCTGGATCCGATGACCAGCGGATCACATCGATCTTTTCGCCACGCAGTTCATTGACCACCTGCTGGATGCGCGACCCGCGGGCACCGATGCAGGCCCCCACTGGATCCACTTCCCGTTCGATGCTGTCGACCGCCACCTTGGTGCGGGGGCCAACGGCCCGTGAGGGGGGATTGGCTTCCCGGGCCACGGCCACGATCCGTACGGATCCCTCCTGGATTTCGGGAACTTCGTTTTCAAAGAGGTAGACCACCAGGCCGGCATTGGCGCGGCTGACAAACAGCTGCGGCCCGCGGCGTGCGATTTCCGACACCTCCTTGAGGAACACCTTGAAGGTGGCGTTGGCCCGGTAGTTGTCGTTGGGGAGCTGATCGCGGCGCGGCAGTTCCGCTTCCACTTCCGGGCGACCGAGGCCGGAACTCACGGCCATGATCACGCTTTGGCGCTCGAAACGGATCACTCGGGCGGTGAGCACCGGATCCTCGAGATCAGCGAATTCCTCCTGAATCATGCGCCGCTGCTGGTCGCGCAGCTTCTGGGCGAGCACCTGCTTGGTGGCTGCGGCGGCCATGCGGCCGAAATCATCCTTTTCCGGGGTGACATCGAGGACAACGGTGTCGCCGAGATGGGCGTCATCGGTGACCTGCTGCACCTCGGCTAGGGCGATTTGGTGGTCTTCGCTCTCCACCTCCTCAACGATGATTTTGGAGGCGAGCACCCGGAAGCCTTCCTCATCGAGGTCAAGGCCCACATCAAAATTGCTGAAATATTCCTCGTCGAATGGGTCTTCGCTGATGCCGATGTACAGGGTGCGGCGGTAGCGCTCGTAGCCCTTCAGCAGCGCCTCGCGCAGGGCTGCTTCCACCACATTGGCCGGCAGCTTTTTCTCTTCGCTGATGTCCTCGATCAAGGTCGAGAGACCCGGGAGCATCACAAGAGCCATAGGGGAACCGTTACAGAAGGAATGGGATCAATCACGAGGGCAACGCCCTCAAGACTCAGGGGTTGTTAGGCGCACTTCAAGCACGTCTTCGCGGGGGATCCGCACCACACGGCCCCGCAGATTGAGTTCCACCACATCGGCGTCTCTGCCGAGCAGGGAACCCTGGCGGCTGAGCTGGCCGCCTTGGCTATCGCGTTGAAGCACGCGAACGGGAAATCCGCGGAAGCTGCGGAAGTCCCTGTCGTCTTGCAGCAACTCCGCAACACCTGGACTGGTGATTTCCAGAACATACGCCCCAGCGATCAGCTCGGCGAGTTCGAGGGCATCACCGAAGGCACTGCTGTAGCTGGCGCAATCATCGAGGCTCACATCGGTGCCATCAGCTCGCTTGAGCGCCACGATCAGAGCCTGAGGAGCTCGATGGCTGTGAAGCACAACGCTTTGCACCTCAAACCCCATCGGTTCAGCCACCGATTTGGCTAAGGCGTAAAGCGGTTCGAGTTGCGGGTGGGCCAAGGCACACGGTGCAGGGGGCCGGCCCGGCCCAGCAATCGCAGAGAAAAACGACTGCCCCGCTGAACTCCATGGCAATGGGGTTCGGCGAGCGTGCCCGCCGGGCACTCCCTGATCTTAAAGGCTCACCGATTGGCTCTCACCACCGGGTTCAAGGGTGGGTGGCTCGCCGTAGAAATCCGCCTTGCTGGGGGTGCTCCGCAGGGCTGGGTCACTGTTGATGCAGCCCTCAGCTTTGGTGAACTGGCAGACGCGGGCCCAGAGCTTGGTGCGGCTGGCGGGACGGCCGCTGCTGAAGCGCACTTCTTCGTTGGCGCCGAGCGCAGGGTCGATCGTCACCTTGCAGATCGGACATTCCTGGGGGCTCGATGTCATGCCGTTGTGGGTGCTGGGCGAACCTTAAAGCCCCCCACTCGGGCGGTTGGTCTCTGGCTTGGGTTTGATGACCGTTTCCCTGCTGCAGCTCAGTGATCCCCATCTGCTGGCCGATCCCCAGGGCCGTCACCGGGGGGTGGCCGCCCTGCCGGCCCTGCGCCGTGCCTTGCAGGAGGGCTTGGCGCGCTGCCCCTGCCCACCTGATCTGCTGCTGATCAGCGGTGATCTTTGCCAAGACGAGAGCTGGCTTGGCTATGCGGCCCTCAGGGATCTGCTCGCACCGCTGCCGCTGCCGGTGGCCCTGCTGGCGGGCAACCATGACCATCCCCAATTGCTGCGCAGCGCGCTTGGGCGCACCGCAGTGGTGGCGCCGGCTCTGCTGGAGTTCGGGGCTTGGCGCCTGCTGCTGCTCGATAGCCATTGCAGTGGTCAGATCAATGGTCGGCTCAGCGCCTTGCAGGTGCGCTGGGCGCAGCAGGCTTTGCAGGGCAGCACGGCTCCGGTGCTGCTGGCGGTGCATCACCCCCCCGAAGACTTCACGCCAGCCAGCCCATGGCTGCAGCAGTTGGCGGCGCAGGTTCCCCTCAAGTTGCTGCTGGTGGGCCATATCCATCAACACCGCCAGGAGCCAACCGCCGCCGGCCCTGTGCTGTTGGGCTGCCCTTCCACCCTGCTCCAGTTCAGCCCCCGCCAACCCTGCCCCCTGGGGATGCCGCAGGAGCCAGGCGGCCGTTGGCTGCAGCTGGGCGCTGGCGGCCACTGGCGTACGGAGTTGCTTCGCTGGTCTGCCTAGGCTCTGTCTTTGATCAGGGTTGATGGGGCTTGTGCACACGCTGGCGGCACTGGCGCTGATGCTGGTGGTGCTGATGCAAGCTCCTGCACCGGTGTGGGCCGGTCATGGCTTTGTGGCCAAGGCGGTGGCGCGGGTGGCTCCAAGCGTGGTGCGCATCGACACCGAGCGTCAGGTGTTCAATCCAGGCTTGGGTTCTGGCTTGGATGACCCACTGCTGCGGGAGCTGTTCGGCGACCTGCCCAGCAGCCATCGGGAGAACGGCCAGGGCTCAGGGGTGGTGATCGCTGCTGAGGGGTTGGTGCTCACCAATGCGCATGTGGTGGATGGGGCTGATCGGGTGCAGGTGTCGCTCGCCGATGGTCGTCAGCTTGATGGGTCTGTGGTGGGCAGTGATCCCGTCACGGATCTTGCTGTGGTGAAGCTCTCCCAGGCCCCCGATGGTTTGCGCCCGGCGCCGCTGGGGGATTCCGATGCGCTGGAACCTGGCGACTGGGCGATTGCCCTGGGCCACCCATACGGGCTCGACAGCACCGTGACCTTGGGCATTGTCAGCAGCCTGCATCGCAATATCAGCAGCCTGGGATTCACCGATAAGCGGCTGGAGCTGATCCAAACCGATGCCGCCATCAATCCTGGCAACTCCGGTGGTCCACTGATCAATGAGGCCGGCGAGGTGATCGGGCTCAACACCTTGGTGCGGGCTGGTCCTGGCGCCGGTTTGGGGTTTGCCATTCCGATCAACTTGGCCCAGGGGGTGGCCACCCGTTTGGCGCGCAGCGGTGAGGTGATTCATCCCTACCTGGGGCTGCAGCTGGTGCCGCTCACCGTGCGCCGTGCCCGCGAGCACAACGCCGACCCCAATGCGCTGGTGCAGTTACCGGAACACGATGGCGCTCTGGTGCAGCAGGTGCTGGAGGGCAGTCCTGCTGTGGCGGCCGGACTGCGGCGCGGTGATCTGGTGGTGAAGGCAGCAGATCGGCCGGTGCACAGCCCTGCCGATCTGCTGAGTGTGGTGGAGGCCTCCAGCCTGGGTGAGCCACTCACGCTGGAGGTGCTGCGCGGGGCTGGTTCGCTCAACCTGGCGATCCGACCAGAGCCACTGCCTGTCTCAGGCGCTGGTTAGACGCACCTCACCATTGCTAGGTTCCCGCCGCACGATTCCCTCTCCGCCATGTCTGACCTGCAGAACCAGATGAAGCAGGCCGTGGCGCTCGCCGCCGTTGACCAGATTCGCGATGGCATGGTGCTGGGCTTGGGGTCCGGATCCACCGCGGCCCTGATGATTCAGGAGCTAGGGGCCCGCCTCAAGGATGGCCGCCTCAAGGACATCCTGGGCGTGACCACCTCCTTTCAGGGTGAAGTGCTTGCCGCTGAGCTGGGCATCCCGCTGCAATCGCTCAATGCGGTGGACCGCATCGATCTGGCCATCGATGGGGCCGATGAGGTGGATCCCTCCTTCCAGCTGATCAAGGGGGGCGGTGCCTGCCATGTGCAGGAGAAGCTTGTGGCCTGCCGTGCGGATCGCTTTGTGGTGGTGGTCGACAGCTCCAAGTTGGTGGATCGGCTCAACCTGGGCTTCCTGTTGCCGGTTGAGGTGATGGCCGGTGCCTGGCGCCAGGTGCAACAGCAGCTGCAGGCCATGGATGGTGCCGCCGAGCTGCGCATGGCCACCCGCAAAGCCGGGCCGGTGGTGACCGATCAGGGCAACCTGGTGCTCGATGTGCGCTTCAACGGCGGCATCAGCAACCCGGCTGAGCTGGAGCGCAGCATCAACAATCTGCCCGGGGTGCTTGAAAACGGTTTGTTCGTGAACCTGGCCGATCAGGTGTTGGTGGGTGAGATCAATGATGGTGTGGCTGGTGTGCGCGACCTGCCCAAGGCTTGAGCCTTAGCCCTTGAGCCGGCGCCGCACGGATTCACGGTGGCTGTGCAGCCCTTCACTGGCGGCCAGCGCCATTATGGCGGCGCCGGTGGCTTCGAGGGCTTCGCGGTTGAAATTGATCAGGCTGGTGTGGCGCATGAACGTTTCCACGCTGAGGGCGCCGCTGAAGCGTGCTGTGCCGGAGGTGGGCAGCGTGTGGTTGGGGCCAGCTAGGTAGTCGCCTGCGGCCTCGGGTGTGTGCTGTCCCAGGAAGATGGCACCCGCCTGTTGGATGCGTTCGGCCAGGCTGTGGGGATCGGCCACCTGCAGCTCCAGATGCTCAGGGGCGAAGCAATCGGAGAGCTCAGCGGCCTGCTCGAGGCTGTCGCAGTGCACGATCAGGCCCCAGTCTCGAATTGAGCTGGCTGTGACCTCGCGCCGTGGATGATCCTGCAGCTGCAGCTCCAGGTGCTGGGGCACCTGTTCCAACAGCCGCGGGCTGGTGGTCAGCAGGATGGCGGCGGCCAGAGGGTCGTGCTCGGCCTGGGCCAGCAGGTCAGCAGCCACCAGTTCCGGATCGGCAGTGTCATCGGCAATCACCAGCACCTCGCTGGGGCCGGCGAGGGAATCGATCCCCACGCGGCCATACACGGCTTTTTTGGCCAAGGTGACAAACAGATTGCCCGGGCCGGTGATCACATCCACGCTGGGAATCGATTCGGTGCCCCAGGCCAGGGCGGCGATCGCCTGGGCACCGCCCACGCGGTAGATCTCCTGGATGCCAGCCACCCGAGCGGCCGTGAGCACGGCGGGATTCACCTGGCCATCCGGGCCCGGGGGAGTCACCATCACCAGCCGTTGCACCCCGGCCACCTGCGCTGGTATCGCATTCATCAGCACGGTGCTGGGGTAAGCAGCCCGGCCGCCAGGCACGTAGAGCCCCGCCCGTTGCACCGGGCGCCAGCGGCGCCCCAGCCGTTCGCCGTGGGTGCCGTTGACGCTGATGTCCTGAGGCAGTTGTTCGCGGTGGAACGCCGTGATGCGCCGATGGGCGAGTTGCAGGGCATCACGCAGTTCCAGCGGCGCCGCTGCCCAGCTGGCCTCGATCGCCTCCTCGGGCACACGCAGGGCGTCGAGTTCAACGCGATCGAAGCGGGCGGTGAACTCCCGCACGGCTGCATCACCGCGGCTGCGCACCGCCGCGATCACCTCCCGCACGGTGGCCTCGGCGTGCTCCACTCCGCTGGAGCTGGTGCGTTCCTCGATCTGCCGCAGGCGCGCAATGGCGGCCTGGGGATCGGTGAGCACCTGCAGCATGGGGGATTCAAGGGAATCCATCGACGCTACGCCAGCCCTGAGGGTCAGCGTGGAGGTAGGATTGTCGTTTGTCGTTCTGCGGCCCGTACTTCTCTGTGGCGAATAACAAGTCTGCTCGGAAACGCATTGAGATTGCTGAGCGCAACCGCTTGCACAACCGCAGCTACAAGGCTGC
>JAYKIT010000026.1:0-7165 GCA_035285765.1 Synechococcus sp.
CGGATGTACAGCCAATCGCCATCGGCTTGATCCCCACGGCGCTGAAATAGTGATGTTTCCTTGAAGCATTGCCGCTGGCCCGCTGCAGCAAAGCTGGCTTCAAAGCTCACGCGCCCCTGCACATCTCCCTTAACACCAGCCTCCACAGCGGTGATGCGCAGGCCCAGCCAACGGGTTTGCTCGCAACTGGCGCGCAGCTCCCGGCGCCGCTGGGCCACCGGCGTGCCGGGCTCCGGATGGGTGGCAATGAGATAGTCCACCTGCTTGAGGGCAAAGGCGCTGTAGCGCGAACGCATCAACTGCTCCGCCGTGGCGGCACGCTGAATCCCCTGATGCAATGGGCCGCAACAGCGGCCATAGCTGGCGCCACTGCCGCAGGGGCAGGACTGATCAGCCTGCGCTCGACTTGTAAAACCACGCCCCATCAGACCAACTCCTGCAACGTGGGCAGCGGCCGCTGCAGCGCCGCGGGTGCAATCCCCTCGCGCAGGGCCAACACCAAGCCTGCCGCTTCCCCATAGGAGCGAGCTGCCAGCACGCTGCCAGCAGGCAGGCCAAGGGCCTGGGCCCCAACACTCAGCAGCGACGGATTGGCCACGGTGATCAACGGCACCCCGCGCTCAAGGGCCGCCAGCACCGCAGCGCCGCCGAGCGCCCCCTCGGGCACCACCACAGCCCCGAGCTGGTCGGCCAACAGATCACCGGGGCGCGCCTGATCCGTTGAAATCAAATCCGGCGCCTGGCTCAAACCAACCAGCACGCAGGCCAGAAAGGTGTAGCCCAGCTCCTCACCAGCAGCGCGGGGATCCAGCTGCGGCTCCAGGGGGAGCGGTGAGAGTGCTGGGGCATGGGCACAGGGGATCTGCAGCTGGCGCACCAACCAATGGCTGATCACCGCTTCAGCACCAGCGAGGGCATCCACGCCGCTGCCCTGGCGATAGGCAGCGAGAGCCTCACTCTCGGGGTCTTCAGGGAAGCGTGCCACCACCGCAATGGCTGTGGCCCCTGCAGCCTTGAGGCGTTCTCCGGCGCGCAACAGCGCATCGGGCCGATCCAGGGTGCCCCAGCTGGCGCCGCTCTCCCCCAGCTCCAGATGCACCCCCAGGGGCACATCGGTGGTCACCACCGGGCCAATATCGAGACCCAGGCTGGCGCGGCAGCCCTCAGCCACCTGCCAATGACGCTGGCGCAACTCCTGCTCAATGCCGGCATCCAGGAGCAGGCCGATCCGCTGGCGGCGCACCGGCCGCAGGGCCAGCTCAGCAGCCGCAAAGCGATCCAGCCCGTAGCCCTCCACGTAGTGAATCCGAGGGTCACGCCAATACAGCGCCGCCCCATTCATCACGTTGGGATGGGTGATCAGGCAACCACTGGCAGCCGCCAGCAAGCGGGCGCTGGGCAGGGCATCACCGGCATAGCCACCGATCTCGCAACCGATGCCGGTGGGCACCAGCATCAAGGTGGGCAAAGGCTCAGCGCTCATGGCAGCAGCACGGCTTCGATCTGCAGCAGCCGCTGCCCCTGAGGGCCAGGGCTGATGGCCGTGATGGCCCAACGCAGGGGCTCACCATGGGCCGTGAGCTGCTGCAACAGCCAGGGGCGCAGGGCTCGAGCGGGAAGCCCTTCAGGCCAGGCCAACTGCAGCTGCAGGCTGCGCAACGCAGCTGGCGCCGGGCTCACTTCTGGTACTGACCGAACTGGGCCTCATAGAGGGCATCCTCCTGACCAGCCAGGAGCTGCAGATCAGAGCGGGGGAAGCTCACGCACAAGAGCGCAAAACCCTTCTCACGCAATTCCTCCTTCACCCCCATGGCATCGGGTTGATGCACCTGGCCCGAGCGAATGCTGGCGGCACAGGTGGTGCACACACCGGCGCAACAGGAGCTGGGCAGGATCACACCGGCAGCTTCAGCGGCACTGAGCACACTCTGATCGGCGCCGCAGGGGAACTGATGGCTCTGGCCCTCGAGTTCCACGCTCACCTGATAGATCTCAGCCATGGCCGCCTTGCTTGTGCATCAATTGCTCAGCGGCCCATCCTGCCGTAAGGGATCCCACTGACTCGGATGGGGAGCCAGATACTCGGGCGGTGCTGGGGCCGCCCCCTCAGCGGTTGGAGCGCTCAGCACCAGATCAAAGGCAATGGAGAGCCGCACCTCATCGCAACTGCTGTTCTCAGTCACGGCGTGGTCCACCGCGGCGGGAAACAGCAGCAACTCGCCCGCGGTTGGCGCCACATCCACCCAGGGGGCATTCCACTGCTGGCCAGCCGCTGACGCGGAATCGATGGGACCGCCATGGCCCACCGCCAATCCGGGGACAAGTTCATTGGTTGCCCGCGGCGCGAACAGACGCAAGCACCCAGTTGATCCGCTGCCATCACCATTGAGATAAAACAGCGCACTGAGGTGGGCATTGGGGTGGTGATGGCGACCCACCACTTGGCCGGGCTCGCTGACCACAGGCCAGGAACGCTGAATCAATGGCACCACCGCGTTGCTGCGAAACCCCAACTGCAGCAGATAGCTCTCAACCTGCTGCTGCAACTGATGCATCAAAGGGGCAAACAACGGCAAGCGGTGCAGCTGCCACACGCCATTGATATCGCCAGTCCAGGCACACCCAGGTTCAGGATTTCCCTGGGTGGCGCCGCGCAGGCGCATCACCTCCTGCATCCACAGGGCCAGATCGAGGGGATCGGGCTGCAGCTGCACCCGTGCCAGAGCTAGCGGGAACAGGGGCTGCAACACCAGCGGGGCTCCAGCGGGCAGGCTCATGGGCAGCAGGCAGGCATAAAAAAACCGGCCCCTGAGGGGCCGGTCCAGCATGCATCAGCGATTGGATCAGGCCATGGCGGCCGCACCGCCAACCACCTCAAGAATTTCTTGGGTGATCGCGGCCTGGCGGGCCTTGTTGTAATCCAGAGTCAACGATTTAGCGAGTGCCTTGGCGTTGTCGCTGGCATTGTTCATGGCGGTCATCCGGCTGGCCAGCTCGCTGGCTGCAGATTCCTGCAACGAACGGAGCACCTGATTCTGCAGGTACAGCGGCAGCAGCACATCCAGCAGCTGACTGGGGCTCTGTTCGAACACGATGTCCGACTTGAGCTTGTCTTCCTGGTTGGGGGCGCTGGCGCGCTCCACAGTGAAATCACCGTCTTTGGTGATGAAGCGGAAGATCTCGTCGTCAGGCCGAGCGATGCCCTGGGGATCCAGGGGCAACAGCGTCTGCGACACAGGGTTGGTGCTCACCAGGTTGATGAACTTGGTGTAGATCAGCTCCACCCGATCGGTGGCGCCGCCCAGGAACTCAGCCTGGATGGCATCCGACACCTGCATGGCATCAGCCGAGGTGGGCAGTTGATCAAGACCAGTGAAGCTGGCGGTGATCGGATAACTGCGGTTCTGGAAGTAGGTGGACACCTTGCGGCCCACCAGGATCAGAGCCACCTCATGGCCGGCCGCCTTGAGCTCAGCAAAGCGCTGTTCGGTGCGCTTGATGATGTTGGCGTTGAAGCCACCGCACAGACCACGGTCGCCAGTCATGGCAACCAGGGTGATGTGGCGGGGATCGCGGGCCTGCAGCAGCGGAGTGTCGGCAGCTTCCAGAGCGATACGGCTCTGAAGGCTTTCAAGCACCCGTGCCAAACGGTCGGCGAAGGGGCGGCTACGCAGCACCAGATCCTGAGCGCGGCGCACCTTGGCGGCAGCCACCAGGCGCATGGCCTCAGTGATCTTGCGCGTGTTCTTAATCGAATTGATCCGGTCGCGGATCTCCTTCAGGTTCGCCATCGATCAGATCCTCAAGCGGCAGCCATCAGGCCAGACACCACGGTGTTGATGGCGTCTTTGAGGATGGCTTCGGAGGAATCGCTCATCACCTTCTCGCTCTGAATTGCGTTGATGAACTCAGGCTTGGAGGTCTTGAGGTACTCACGCAGTTCGCGCACGAACTCGGTGACCTTCTCAACAGGCAGCTGATCGAGGAAGCCCTTGGTGCCGGCATACACGATGGCCACCTGCTCAGCCAGCAGCAGGGGGGAGAACTGAGCTTGCTTGAGCAGCTCGCGCAGACGCTTACCGCGGCCCAGCTGAGCCTGGGTGGCGGCATCGAGATCGGAAGCGAACTGGGAGAAAGCAGCCAGTTCATCGAACTGGGCCAGCTCCAGCTTCAAGGTGCCGGCAATCTTCTTGATGGCCTTGGTCTGGGCTGCACCACCCACGCGGCTCACGGAGATACCCACGTTGATGGCGGGACGCAGACCGGAGTTGAACAGGTCGGAGCTCAGGAACACCTGACCATCGGTGATCGAAATCACGTTGGTGGGGATGTAGGCCGACACGTCACCCGCTTGGGTTTCGATGATCGGCAGGGCGGTCATGCTGCCCTTGCCCATGGCGTCCGACAGCTTGGCGGCACGCTCGAGCAGGCGGCTGTGGCAATAGAACACGTCGCCGGGATAGGCCTCACGACCGGGCGGACGACGAAGCAGCAGCGACATCTGGCGGTAAGCCTGGGCCTGCTTGGTGAGGTCGTCGTAGATCACCAGGGTGGCTTTGCCCTGATACATGAAGTGCTCAGCGATCGCAGCACCGGTGTAAGGGGCCAGATACTGCAGAGATGCGGGCTCGGAGGCGTTCGCAGCCACAACCACGGTGTAATCAAGAGCACCGCGCTCACGCAGCACCTCGGTGACCTGAGCCACAGAGGCAGCCTTCTGACCAATCGCCACGTAGACGCAAACCACGTCTTCGGACTTCTGGTTGATGATCGTATCGATCGCGATGGCGGACTTGCCGGTCTGGCGGTCGCCAATGATCAGTTCGCGCTGGCCACGACCGATGGGGATCATCGCGTCAATGGCGGTGATGCCGGTCTGCATGGGCTCATGCACCGACTTGCGCTGAATGATGCCAGGGGCGGGGTTCTCAATCAGGCGAGTGGCGGTGGTGGCGATATCACCCTTGCCATCGATGGCCACACCCAGGGGGTTGACCACGCGGCCGAGCATGGCCTCGCCCACGTTCACCGAGGCGATCTTGCCGGTGGCCTTAACGGTGCTGCCCTCCTGGATCCCATAGCCCTCACCCATCAGCACGACACCAACGTTGTCGTCTTCAAGGTTCAGAGCGAGACCTTCGGTGCCGTCTTCGAACACCACCAGCTCACCAGCCATGACCTTGTCGAGGCCATAGATGCGGGCGATGCCGTCACCCACCTGCAGCACGGTGCCGACGTTGCTGACCGAAACCGACTTGTCGTAATCCTCGATCTGCTGTTTGAGGATTGCGCTGATCTCGTCGGGACGAATGGAAACCATGGCGGGTATGCGGTGAAGGGGGGAAGAAGGGAGGGGAGAGGGGCGATCAGGCCCGTGCCAGGGACAGGCCCAGACGCCGCACTTGGCCCTGAAGGCTGGCGTCGATCACTTTGGAGCCAAGGCGCACCACGAAACCGCCGATGAGGGCGGGATCCACCGACAGATCAATGTCGACAGATGAGGTGCCGGCCACGGCCTTCACCTTTTCGGTGAGCTTGTGCTGCTGTTCCTCGGACAGGGCGGTGGCCGAGGTCACATGGGCGAGGGTGATACCGCGCAGCTCGCGGTACAGCTCGAGGAAGCGCTCCAGCACCGCATCGAGCATGCCGATGCGCTGGCGATCAGCCAGCAGCTTCAGCAGGTTGAGCATGGCGGGGCTGGTGCCCTCACTGAACAGCGTGTTCAGCGCATTCTTCTTGCCCTCAACAGAGAGAACCGGCGACCGCATGGCGGCCTGCAGTTCGCTGCTGGCGTTCCAGGCTTCAAGAAGAGCTTTGGCCTCATGGGCCAGGGAATCGGTGTCGCCACGGGATTCGCCCACCTGAAGGAGGGCGTCGGCGTAGGGGGTGGCGAGGGTGTTGAGCAGGGGCATGGCCTTATCCGAGTGCCTCGATGGAACGGTCGATCAGCTCGGCGCGCTTGGCGTCATCCAGACGCTGGGGCAGAGCGTTAAGAGCCTTCTGAATCGCCACGCGAGCGGTTTCAGCGCGAAGCTCTTCCACCACGCGAGCTGCCTCGGCGTTGAGGTTGGCGTTGGCGTCTTGTTTGATGCGCGCCATCTCCTCAACGGTGCGACGCTCACCGTCTTGACGAATCAGAGCGGCGCGCTGCTTGGCCTCAGCCAGAATCTTTTCAGCGGTGGTTTTGGCTTGAGCCAACTCCCGCTGACCTTCTTCCAGAGCCTTGGCTGCCGTCACCAGACGCTCTTCAGCGTCTTTGAGATCGGCGAGGATCGCCTCACGGCGACGCTCGAGGATGCCTCCAAGAAAGCCTTTGAGGAAATAAACCAGCAACACGATCACAAGGACCAGGTTGAGCAGGTTGGTTTCCAGAATGTTGAAGTTCAGGCCGAACCCATGGTTCGCCAGAACGGGGGGGAAAAGCGTGGTCATCAGGCGGCCAGCAAGCGATCAACGATGAGGGAGCCGAGCTGTTCTGCCTGGGCATCAATGCCGGCGAAAGCCTGTGCTTTCTGAGCATCCACCTGAACGCGAGCCTGCTCGCGCACAGAGTTGGCCTCGGCCTGGGCCATGGCAAGAGCCTCGCGATAGAGGCGATCAACCTCTTGTTCAGCCTCCTGAATCACGCTCAGGGACTGTTTGCGGGCATCGAGCAGCTGAGCCTTGAGCTCAGCTTCCAGACGCTCGGCCTGGGCCAGCTTTTCCTTGGCCTGGGCACGGCTGGTGCTGATGTAGCCCTCGCGATCCTCAACCGCCTTGCCGACGGGGCGGAAGAACAGGGCGTTGAGAATGAAGGTGAGCAACACCACCTGGACCGCCATCAGCGGCAGGGTGGCATCGAGATCGAATAGGCCGCCCTTGGGGGCAGCAGCTTCGGCCAGCAGAAGCCAGCTGTGCATGGAACCGGAGGCGCTGGGACAGAGGGTGGAAAGGAATTCAGGGGATGCCGAAGCATCCCCGGGTCCTCAGATCAACCGGCGAAGGGGTTGGCGAACAGGAGAACCAGAGCCACCACCAGGCCGTAGATGGTGAGCGATTCCATGAATGCCAGGGAGAGCAGCAGGGTGCCGCGGATCTTGCCTTCGGCTTCGGGCTGACGGGCGATGCCCTCAACAGCGCCACCGGAAGCGGTGCCCTGACCGATACCGGGGCCGATGGCGGCGAG
>JAYKIT010000027.1:0-4175 GCA_035285765.1 Synechococcus sp.
ATCAACGAGGTTCCCTCCGGTCTTGCTCGGGCGCTCAAGCAGCACGCCGAATCCGGCGACAGCTGATCGTCTTCGACCCGACTGTTTTTTTGATCTGTTGCTGATTCCCAACCATGTCTGCAAAAACTGACGAAATCCTTGAGTCGCTGAAGACTCTCTCCCTGCTTGAAGCTTCCGAGCTCGTCAAGCAGATCGAGGAAGCCTTCGGTGTGTCCGCTGCCGCCTCTGCTGGCGCTGTGGTGATGGCTGCCCCTGGCGCTGCCGGTGGTGGTGAAGCCGCTGAGGAGAAGACTGAATTCGACGTCATCCTCGATGGCTTCGATGCCGCCGCCAAGATCAAGGTGCTGAAAGCTGTGCGCGAGGCCACCGGTCTCGGCCTGGCCGAAGCCAAGGCTCTGGTGGAAAAGGCCCCCACTCCTGTCAAGGAAGGGATCGCCAAGGAAGCCGCCGAAGAGCTCAAGAAGGCCATCGAAGAGGCCGGCGGCAAGGTCACCGTCAAGTGATCGCTTGCGGCTTCTGGCCGCATTGCCCCATCACCCCCGCTTCGGCGGGGGTTTTTTAATGGTTGTCCGCGCTGGGGATCGGCCAGCTAGCCCAGGGGTTTCGGGAGAATTGGACAAAAAAAAGCCCCGCGAAGCGGGGCAGGAATTTCAGACGATTCACTAGGAGTCTGTCCTTGTTTCGACCCTGGTGAAGCGTCTGCACTCCTCACACGAGATAAAAATATTCCCTCAGAGGAAAAAGGTCCACCTCCGTGCGGGACGCTTCGCGGATTGGCTCTCCGCCGCTGGGTAGGTTCAGGTGATGCCTGCTCAATCTTCCGCCGCCTCTGGCCGCACTGTGATCGCTGCCGCCTGTGATGGCGCCTGCCGCGGGAATCCCGGCCCTGGGGGGTGGGGCGCCCTGCTGCGTTTCGATGACGGCAGCGTGGAGGAGCTCGGTGGTCACGATGCCCAGACCACCAACAACCGCATGGAGCTCACCGCCTGCCTGGCTCTGCTGGAGCGCTTGCAGCAGTTGCCGCGGGCCCAGGGGCTGGCCATCCGCACCGATAGCAAATATCTGATTGATGGCTTCAGCCGCTGGATCAACGGTTGGAAGCGCAAGGGCTGGCGCACCGCCTCCGGTGGCGCTGTGCTCAATCGTGATCTCTGGGAGGCCCTCGATGCCGCTCGCCTGCCCGATGTGGCGCTGCAGCATGTGAAGGGTCACAGCGGTGATCCCGATAACGAGCGCTGCGATGCCCTGGCGGTGGCCCATTCCCGGGGTGATGTCCCGGCCCCTGCGCCTGCGTCGCCAGCGCCGCCAGCCGATGTGGCGCCAGCGGAGCTCACGGCCTTGGTGACCCGCCTCGATGTGGCTGAGCGCCTGGCCACGGCCGGCTATGGCCTCAATCTGGTGGAGTTGGCTCAGTTGGTGGAGCAGCCCCTGCGCCAGTTGGAGGGCCGCGATGGCCCCTGGCGCTGGCGCGATTGGCAGGTGCTGCCCCTGGCGGATGGCCGCTGGCGTTTGCAACGGGAGCAATCCCAGGAGGTGACCCCATGAGCAGCGATCCCTGGCAACGCTTTCTTGGCCCCCTGCTGGCCTCCGATACCGGCACCGATGCCGAATGGATGAGCCAGGTGAGCCTGGCGGCTCTAGGCCAGGCCAGCCGCTGGCGTGGGCTGCCGCCCGTGCGCAGCAGCCTGGATGCCATTGCCGCGGCGCTGCAGCGCCCTGATCCGCGCCTGGAGCAAACCCTGTTTGGCTGCCGCTTTGCCAATCCGGTGGGCTTGGCGGCTGGTTTTGATAAGAACGCCGTGGCGGCCGGGATCTGGCAGGTGTTCGGCTTCGGTTTTGCCGAGCTGGGCACCGTGACCGCCCTGGCCCAGCCCGGCAATCCCCGGCCGCGGCTGTTCCGCCTGGCCGCTGAGCAGGCGGCCCTCAATCGCATGGGCTTCAACAACCGCGGCGCCGAGGCGGTGGAGCGCATCCTGCTGGCCCAGGCGTTGCCTCCACCGGGTCAGCGACCGCTGGTGCTGGGGATCAACCTGGGCAAATCCAAGCTCACGCCGCTGGAGCGCGCGGCTTCGGATTATGCGGTGTCCCTTGATCGCCTGGCGGCCTATGCCGATTACGTGGTGATCAACGTGTCGTCGCCCAACACGCCCGGCTTGCGCGAGCTGCAGGATGAAACCCTGCTGCGGCAGCTGGTGGAGCGCTTGCGCGGTCAGCAGGGCTGTCCGCCGCTGTTGGTGAAGATCGCCCCTGATCTGGCCGATGAAGCGGTGGATTCCCTGGCGCGGCTGGCCTACAGCGAAGGCCTGGCGGCGGTGATCGCCACCAACACCAGCATGGATCGCCTTGGTCTGGGGGAGCGTCGCCTGCAGCAAACCGGCCGCACCCTGGCGGAGGAGGCCGGTGGGCTCAGTGGGGCACCGCTGCGTCGCCGGGCCCTCGAGGTGCTGCGCCGTTTGCGCGCCAGTGCTGGGCCGCAGCTGCCCTTGATCGGGGTGGGTGGTATCGATAGTCCAGAGGTGGCCTGGGAGCGCATCGCGGCCGGTGCCTCCTTGGTGCAGCTCTACACCGGCTGGATCTACCGCGGGCCGGAGTTGGTGCCCCGCATCCTTGAGGGCTTGGTGAGCCAGCTTGAACGCCATCGGCTGCCCCACATCACTGCGGCAGTGGGCTGCGGTTTGCCCTGGCACGACGGTTGAGGCCGATCTAGCTTCAGCCCAGCTGTGGCGGTGGCCGGGTGTTCTCGGGGCTGAGCGAGCAGTTGTTGCCCCTGCAGCAGCAATGGCTCAAACCCTTAGTGCGCACGCGGGTGGCCGTGTCCATCGGGGCTGATCAGGTCACCGTGCTGGCCCATCAGCAGCGGGGGCGGCAGCTGTTGCTGCAGAGCTGGCAGCAGGCGCCGTTGCCCCCGGGTCTGTGCGAGGCCGGTGTGCCGCTGCACTGTGAGGCACTCGGTGATCTGATTGGTGATCTGCTGCTGCAGGGGGCTATTCAGGCCCCAGGCGCCACGGCGTTGGTGCCTGCCCCTGCTGTGGTGCTGCGTGTGTTGGAGCTGCCTGCTGAGCTGGCGGCGGCGCAGGATCCAGCGGCGCTGCTGCAGTGGCTCGAACCCCATGCCGCGGAACTGGAGCTGCCCTTTGCCCTGGAGCTGGCCAGTTTGAGCCTGCAGCCCCGGGGCGACCGCTGGCTGGCCGCGTTCATCACCCAGGCCAGCCTGGATGCCTGGATCGACACCTTTGCCGTGGCTGGCCTTGATCTGCATGGCCTTGAACCGGAGGTGCTGGCCGTGGAGAGCCTGCTGCCCAGCCCAGCCCTGCAGCAGCCTGGGCTTTGGAGGGCCTGCCTGGATCAACGGCAGCAGCCCTGGCAGCTGCTGCTCTGGCAGGGGCAGGTGCCGCTGCTGCACCGCAGCCTGGAACCCGATCAGGCAGGCCCCTGGATTGGGCAACTGCTGGGCCAGCAGGGCATCAGCCTGAATGGGCTGTGGCTGCTGCCGGATCCGGCTGCGCCGTGGGATCTGGTGCAGCAGCAGTGGAGCGAGCGGCTGGACTGCCCGGTGCATGGCCTTAATCCCTTCCGCCACAGCGCTGTCGTGTTGCCGGAGCAGGGTTGGACCACGCCAGCTCCGGTTCAGCTCGATCCGTTGCTCGCCATGGCCCTTGGGCGGCTGCAGCCATGAGCCTGGATCTGCTGGAGCAACGGCGGCAGCAGCTGGGGGTGGCGCCGGATCGCCCCCTGGCCTGGCGGCCTCTGCTCATGCCGGGTGGCTTGATTGCGGTTGCAGTTCTGGCGCTTCTGATTGCGGCTGGGGTGCTGCTCAGCCTGCGCCAAGCCCTGCTGCGTGGGGCGGTGGCCGCGCTGGCGCCCCAGGCTCAGGCCAGTGAACGCGTCCGCTTGCAGGGGCAGGCCCGCCAGGGGCAGGCGCGGCAGCTCAAAGCCGCCAATCGCAAGTTGGCGGAGGCCTTGGTGGCGGTGCCCTCCAGTTCGGCCTGGCTGCTTGATTTGGCCCGCACGGTGCCCAGTGGTGTGCAGCTCAGCAAGGCTGTGGTGAATGGGCGTCAGCTCAGCTTGGCTGGTGTGGCGGCTGATCCCAATGGCTTCATCCGCATCAATGCCTTGCAGCTGGGTCTGCAGCGCTCCCCCCTGTTTGTGCCCACGAGTGTGCAGCTGCGCAAGGC
>JAYKIT010000028.1:0-9209 GCA_035285765.1 Synechococcus sp.
ACATCCAGCGCCACGATTCGGTTGGATAGGGGCAGTCGGACTCGAACCGACAAAGCCGAAGCCGGCGCATTTTGAGTGCGCTGCGTCTACCAATTCCGCCATGCCCCCACTGCCTGAATCTACCGCCGTCATGGCCACCTATGGCCGTTTTCCCCTCACCTTGGTGAAAGGACACGGCGTTTGGGTGAACGACAGCCAGGGGCGCCGCTATCTCGATTGCGTGGCCGGGATCGCCACCTGCACCCTGGGCCACAGCAATCGCCAGCTGCGGCGGGCCCTGAGCCACCAGTTGGGACAGCTCCAACACGTTTCGAACCTGTACCGGATCCCGGAACAGGAAGCCCTGGCGCAGTGGATCACAGCCAACAGCTGCACCGACCAGGTGTTCTTCTGCAACTCCGGAGCCGAGGCCAACGAGGCGGCCATCAAGCTCGCGCGCAAATACGGCCACAGCCGATTGGGGGTGGAACGCCCGCTGGTGCTCACGGCCCAGGCCAGCTTCCACGGCCGCACCCTGGCGGCGGTGACAGCCACAGGCCAGGCCAAGTACCA
Source organism: Synechococcus sp. (assembly GCA_035285765.1). Lineage (GTDB taxonomy): Bacteria > Cyanobacteriota > Cyanobacteriia > PCC-6307 > Cyanobiaceae > RCC307. Next base: position 553 of record JAYKIT010000028.1, read on the forward strand.
CCGCGGCTTTGAACCCCTGCCCGATGGCTTCGCCTACTTCGACTACAACAACATCGACAGCCTGCGGCAGGCCCTCAGCCAGCACGCCGGGCGCGTGGTGGCCGTGCTGCTCGAACCCTTGCAAGGGGAGGGCGGGATCCTGCCGGGTGATCCAGCCTTCTTCCAGCAGCTGCGCCAGCTCTGCAGCGAGCAGCGCCTGCTGCTGATCTGCGATGAAGTGCAGGTGGGGATGGGCCGCAGCGGGCGGCTGTGGGGCTACGAAAACCTGGGCATCGAACCCGATGCCATCACCATGGCCAAAGGGCTGGGCGGCGGCATTCCCATCGGAGCCCTGGCGGTGAAGAACAGCTGCGCGGTGTTTGAACCCGGCGATCACGCCAGCACCTTCGGCGGCAACCCATTCGCCTGCCGCGCTGCGCTCACCGTGGCCGCCGAACTGGAACGGCGCCGGCTGCTGGGCCACGTGCAGGAGCGCGGAGAACAACTGCGCCAGGGCCTGAGCCAACGGGTGGAGCAGCACCCCGAGCTGTTGGCCGGCGAGCGGGGCTGGGGCCTGATCCGCGGTCTGCTGCTGCGGGAGGGCACGGTGAGTGCCATTGATGTGGTGAAGGCGGCCATGGAGGAGGGCCTGCTGCTGGTGCCCGCCGGCACCCAGGTGGTGCGCTTCTTGCCCCCCCTGGTGATCAGCCGTCGCGAGATCCGCCAAGCCCTCGAGCGGTTGGATCGCACCCTGACCCGTCTGCGCTGAGCCCCGGCCCCGTGCAACTTCCTGAATCCGTGGAGCTCGGCGATCTGCTAGAGCCCTTCAGCCGCCGTGGCATCGATCTCGATCTCAGCCGGCTGCAGGCCGCTCTCGCCGCGGCCGGCCATCCCGAACAGGCCTACCCCGCCGTGCAGGTGGCCGGCACCAATGGCAAAGGCTCGATCTGCACAATGCTAGGCGCGATTCTGCAACAGGCGGGCATCCGCAGTGGCCTTTACCGCTCACCGCACCTGGTGAGTTGGTGCGAGCGGATTGAACTCAACGGCCACTGGATCAGCGCCACAGCCCTGCGCCAGGGCCTCGAGAGCTGGCAGCCGTGGGGGCAGCAGCAGGCCCTCACCCCCTTCGAGCTGCTCACAGGGGTGGCCTTCAGCGCCTTCGCCGCCGAAGCCATTGAACTGGCCGTGCTTGAGGTGGGCCTCGGCGGCCGCCTGGATGCCACCACCTGCCACCCGGATCGCCGCGTGCTCGGCATCGCCAACATCGGCCTGGATCACTGCGAGCACCTCGGTGCTGATCTGGAAACGATCGCCGCAGAAAAAGCCGGCATCTTCTGTCCCGGCGCCGTGGCCTTCAGCGCTGCCCAGCTGCCGCCGGTGGCCCGCGTGCTGGAGCAGCAGGCCCGAGAGCGGGGCTGCCGCTTGGTGTGGGTGGAGCCCCTGAGCCCGCAGCAACCGCTGGGGCTGCTGGGGGAATGGCAACGCAGCAATGGCGCTGTGGCCAAGGCCATGGCCAGCGAATTGGCCCACCAGGGCTGGCCCATCACCGCCGCAGCCATGGATCAGGGGCTAGCCAAAGCGCGCTGGAACGGCCGCCTGCAACGCTGCCGCTGGCAGGGGCTGGAGCTGCTGATCGATGGCGCCCACAATCCGCCGGCGGCGGCGGCCCTACGCCGCAGCCTCGATGCACTGGAACCTGGCACACCTCGCCAATGGTTGCTGGGCATCCAGGCTCACAAGGATGGGGCGGCGATTCTGCGGTCCCTGCTGGCAGCCGGTGATCAGGCCCTGATCGTGCCCATCGAGGGTTGCCGCTGCTGGAGTGCCGCGGCGCTGCAGCACGCCTGCCCTGAACTGGCCCCCCAACTGCAGCCCTGCAGCAGCCTCAGCGCTGGATTCAGCCAACTGCGCCCCGGCCAAGGGCTGCCGGTGCTGGCGGGCTCGCTCTACCTGCTCGGCCAGGCGTGGAACACACTGGAGACCGATGCCTGCAGCTGAATGGCCCGCCTGATCGCCCTAGCGCTGCTGCTGCTCGCGCTGGTGCTGCCACTGAAGCCCGCGGCAGCCAGCAGCTACCTGGAAAAGATCGACTACACGCTCACCAACCAGAGCGATGGCGACTTCCACGATCAAGACCTGGAGGGCAGTTCCTTCGCTGGGGCCGTGGCCCGCAATGCCGATTTCTCAGGCGCCGTGCTGCACGGGGCGATCTTCACCCAAGGTGCATTTGCCGGAGCTGATTTCCGCGGTGCCGATCTCAGCGATGCCCTGATGGACCGGGCGGATTTTGTGGGCACCAATCTGGAGAACGCCAACCTCAGCGGCGTGATCGCCAGCGGCAGCAGCTTCGCTGACGCCAGCATCACGGGGGCTGATTTCAGCAATGCCCTGCTGGATCGTGAGGATCAGGTGCGCCTCTGCCGCCGCGCCAAAGGCGTGAATCCCACCAGTGGCATCAGCACCAAGGACAGCCTCGACTGTCCCTGATCAAGGCGCACTCTGCCGTTCCAACCAGCCGCGCAACTTGCCCGGATTCATCAGCCCAGCGGGGTCGTAGGCCTGCTTGGCCGCCACCTGATCGGCATCCACGACGCCAAGGCCACCGTCTTCCACCGTGAGGGCATGGGCGTTGAACACCAGGCAACCCAACTGCCGCGCGGCGTCCATCAGCTCCAGCAGGCGTGGCTCCCCCGCCCAGCGGAACAGGGCAAAGCCCACCCAGCGGGGTCGCCCCCCCTGGCGGACACGCTCCAGATGCCAATGCAGCCAGCCTGGGAAGCGCTCACTGAGGGCCTGCAGCACCGGCTCCACCGGATCGGGCAGCAGCAGCAGCTGATAGGTGAAAGAGGGGTCCTGCTGACGCAGCTGCAGGGTGGTGTGGTTCCAGCAGAGCTCCCGCAACAGCAACCCCTTCGGCGGCCACTGGGGCCGCTCAAACACGCAGCGCGCTCCGCTGGCCTGGGCCAGCTCACGGATCACCGGTAGGGCCGCCGGCGCCGCCAGCAGCAACAGGGCCGGGGAGGCTTGCTGGTCCAGTCCTGGCAGGGGGGGTAGGCGCTCCATGAGCTCCCCATCCAGCAGGGCCAGGCCATCGAGATCCAGAGCGGCTGCGCTGAGCTGCTCGCCAAGGGCGAGGGCGCTGGCCCGATCCGGGCAACGCAGCACCAGCTCCTGCCAGTTCTGCCAGGGGGCGAGCGGCACGGTGACCGCCGTGAAGATGCCATTGCTGCCATAGGCGTGATTGAGCCCACGGCACTCCTGAGGACCCAGCTGCAGCAGCCGCGGTTGGGCCTCCAGGCTCACCAGCTCCAGGCCGAGCAGGTTGCCGGGATCGCGCAACAGGCCCCAGCGCAGACTGCCCACACCGCTGGAGCCCCCGGCGATGAAGCCCCCCAGCGTGGCGGTGCGCCAGGTGCTTGGGGCCAGGCGCAGGGCCCAACCATGGGGTTGCAAGGCGCGATCGAGATCCAGCAGGCGGCAGCCCGGCTGCGCCGTGAGCATGCCCCGCTCGTGATCCAGCTCCAGGATCTGCTGCAACCCCGAGGTGTCGATCACCACACCGCCCTCGAGCGGCACGCACTGGCCGTAGTTGCCGGTGCCGGCACCGCGGGGGGTGAGGGGCACCCCATGGCGATAACAGGCCGCAGCCACCCGCAGCACCTGGTCGCGGCTGCTCACCCGCACCACCAGATCAGCGCGGCAGTGCTGCAGCTGCGGCGCCAGCAGGGGCGAGAAGGCGAACTGGTCGTGGGACAGCTGCTGCAACTGATTGCCACTGCGCACCAGATCAAGGTCCGCTAGCTCGGTGATCAGGGCGGAAAGCTGGGCAGCAGCAACGGTCATCGACGCAACGGCTCGGCGCGCAGAAGGATGAAATGGCCGGCCAGGCCGAGGGTATCGAGCCTGTACCCGGGAATGGGCAGCTCCGCCAGCAGGCCCGTGCCACCCACCTCGGTGCGATAGAGGCTGAACAACCCGAAGTTCTGGCGCACCGAGAGGTTTCTGGCCAGATCGCCCAGGGCCTGGCGCTGGTCACGGAACAGGCGCGGGCAGTCCTGCACCACCAACTGCAACATCAGCGGCAGCACCCCTTCACGGCACACCTCCTTGACCCCCAGCTCACTGAGCTGCTCCCCGGCAAATTCAGCGAATTCCTGGGGACCGGGATTGCTGACGCCCAGCAGGGCAGCAGCCGCAGCGAGCAGCACCAGGGACAGAGAGGGGCGAGGAAGCAAGCCGGTGACCAAGCACTGGTAGATTCTGGTCTCCACGGCGGGCGTCGCCAAGTGGTTAAGGCAGCGGCTTGTGGCGCCGCCATTCGGGGGTTCGAATCCCCTCGCTCGCCCTTTTTGCACCGTTCACTGGATCCATTCGGTTTCTGTTGAGCAGTGCGTTCAACACCCGATCAGCACCGCCAGTGCTGCGCACCACATCGGCGCAGGCAAGGCCTGTGAGCTGTTCTGTGCTGGCGATGGCCGCCTCCGCCTCCACCTCGCTGAGGCCATGGGTGTTGAGCGCCACCGCTTGCACCTTGGGCGAGGCCATCCCAGCCGGCTGGCCAAGGGCCGCCAGGGCTTCGCAGGCGCTGATCAACTGCGGCAGCGGCGGCAATTCCACCTGAGGGTGGGTGCGAATCGTGCGCTGGCCATGGCGATGCACCAACAGCAAGCCGCTGGGCTGGCTGCCGCGAATCAGCGGCAGGGTGGCGGTGGAACCGGGATGGCAGAGCGATCCCTGCCCTTCCACAAACACCAGTGCTTCAGCGCCGGCTCCCTCGGCAACGTTGAGCACGGCCTGCTCCACCGCACCGGCGGCGTAATCCACCCGCACCGCATCGAGGGGCACGCCACTGCCGGCGATCAGGATGCCGGCCTGGCCAGTGCCCACAAACCGGGCATCAAGGCCCTGGCGCCGCGCAGCTGCCGTGAGCTCCAGCGCCGCGCTCATCTTCCCCACCGACATGTCACTGCCCACCGCCAGGATGCGGCGGCAGGGGAGCTGCGCCGCCCGCGCCGCGGCCACGCTGAGCCCCGGCGGCTCGCAGCGCAGATCCCAGATCCAGGCCTCAGGCTGCCGCTGCGCCGCCAGTTCAGGGTCATCCCCCAGGCGGGTGTGCAGACCACTGGCAATGCTCAAGCCGGCGCGCAGAGCGTCCAGCACCGACTGGCGCAGCTCAGGCGGCAAGCGGCCACCGGAGGGGGCCAACCCCACCACCGCCACCTGGGGGCCGTACACCATGGCCTCCGCCACCGAGGCCACCACCGGCACCGAGCGGGGAATGCCGGTGAGCAACGGCAGATCCGCGCCGGCATGGGCGGGATCCAGCACAGCCACCACCGGCCCCTGGCGGTAGCGCAGAAAGGCCAGGCCGGTTTTGCCGCTGAGATCATCCAGACCGCCGTGCTGCAACAGCAGCACCGGTGCATCGGCGCTCAACATGGGATCACCCCCAAACCTGGAGTGGAAGCGGGCTGCAGCAGATCCGCCTGCAGCTGCGGCCCCACGAATGGGTCGTTGCTGAGATTGAGGTGGGAATCCAGGTCAGGCCACTCCACCAGCGGCAACAGCTGGGCTGCTGCGCCATTGAGAAGGGCGCTGTCGGAGTAGCAGCCGAGCATCAGCTGCAGCCCCAAACGCCGCGCCAGACGCGCCATCAGGGCCGCCTCCGCCAGGCCACCGGTTTTGAGCAGCTTGAGATTCACCCCCTGCACATGGGGGGCCAGGCGCAGCAAATCCTCCACCCCCCAGCAGCTTTCATCGGCCACCAGCGGCAGCGGAGCCACCCCTTGCAGCGCGGCAAAGCCCTGCTCATCACCCGGCTGCGCCGCCAGGGGCTGCTCCACCAGCACCACGCCCCGCTCAGCAAGCCAGGGCAGCATCCGGCGGGCCTGCTCCAGGCTCCAGCCGCCATTGGCATCCACCTGCAGCTCAGCCCCATCGAGCTGCGGCAGCACGGCCTCCACCAGGCACTGATCGTGGGCCAGCCCATCGGGACTGCCCAGCTTCAGCTTGACGCGACTGGCCGGCAGCCTGGTGCGCCAACGCTGCAAACGCTCCAGCACCTGCTCAGGTGTGCCCAAGCCCAGGGTCACGCTGGTGGGGCGACAACAGCTCAACTCCAACCCCCAGAGGCGCCAGAGGGGCTGGCCCAGGGCCTTGGCCCAGCAATCGTGCAGGGCCAGATCCACGGCGCAGCGCGCCGGTGGACTCAAAGGTGCGAGCAACTCAGGCCAGGCCGCCGGCGCGGGCAGCTCCATGGGCTCGAGCTGGGGCAACCAGGCGCGCAGCTCAGCCTCCAGGCCATCGGTGCTGAAGTGCCGCTGGCCGGTGTCGAACCCACCGGTTTCGCCGCGGCCGCTCTGTCCCGCCCCCTCCAGCTCCAGCAGCAGATGCTCCACCGCCGCCGTGGTGCCCCGACTGATGGTGAGGGGCACCTCCTTGGTGAGCGTGAAGCGGTGCAGACGCCAACGCATCGCAACGCACTCCTGGATCTCTGAGTCTCACCCTGCCACGGCAATGCTCCGGCCATGGTCAAGACTGGAGTTCCACCCTGCCCCCTCCGCTGTCTGCGCTGCCCATGGCCGATTCACCCCGCGGCACCTACTGGATCACCACCTTCGGCTGCCAGATGAACAAGGCCGATTCCGAACGGATGGCGGGCATCCTCGAAACCATGGGCTACAGCGAGGGCAGTGGCGAGGACCAGGCCGATCTGGTGCTCTACAACACCTGCACCATCCGCGATAACGCCGAACAGAAGGTCTACAGCTACCTGGGTCGCCAGGCGCGGCGCAAACGCGACAACCCCGCCCTCACCCTGGTGGTGGCTGGTTGCGTGGCCCAGCAGGAGGGCGCAGCCCTGCTGCGCCGCGTGCCCGAGCTCGATCTGGTGATGGGCCCCCAACACGCCAATCGCCTCGACACCCTGCTCACCCAGGTGGAGGCGGGTCAACAGGTGTTGGCCACCGAGGAGCACCACATCCTCGAAGACATCACCACCGCCCGGCGCGAGAGCGAGCTCTGCGCCTGGGTGAATGTGATCTACGGCTGCAATGAGCGCTGCACCTATTGCGTGGTGCCCTCCGTGCGCGGCCAGGAGCAATCACGCCTGCCCGGTGCCATCCGGCTGGAGATGGAAGGGCTGGCCGCCCGCGGCTTCAAGGAGATCACGCTGCTGGGGCAGAACATCGATGCCTACGGGCGCGACCTGCCTGGCATCACCCCCGAAGGCCGGCGCCAGAACACCCTCACCGATCTGCTGCATCACGTGCACGATGTGGACGGGATCGAACGGCTGCGCTTTGCCACCAGCCACCCGCGCTACTTCACCGAGCGGCTGATTCATGCCTGCGCCGAACTGCCCAAGGTGTGCGAGCACTTCCATGTGCCCTTCCAGAGCGGCGACGACGAGCTGCTCAAGGCGATGGCACGCGGCTACACCACGGCCCGCTACCGCCGCATCGTGGAGCAGATCCGCCAACTGATGCCCCACGCCGCCATCAGCGCTGACGCAATCGTGGGCTTCCCCGGTGAAACCGATGCCCAGTTCCGCCGCACGCTGGAGCTGGTGGAGGAGATCGGCTTTGATCAGCTCAACACCGCCGCCTACTCACCCCGGCCCAACACCCCCGCCGCCGACTGGCCCAACCAGGTGGACGACCACGTGAAGGTGGAGCGGCTGCAGGAACTCAATGCCCTGGTGGAGCGCAAAGCCAAAGAGCGCAGCCAGCGCTACCTCGGGCGGCTGGAGGAGGTGCTGGTGGAAGGCGTTAACCCCAAGGACCCCAGCCAGCTGATGGGCCGCACGCGCACCAATCGCCTCACGTTTTTTGCTGCGGCCGGCTACGGCATCGGCGACACCGTGCCGGTGCGCATCGATCAGGTGCGGGCCTTCTCCCTCAGCGGCTGTGCGGAACCCCAGCCAGCACTGGTACCTTGAGCGCCCCGAGCTGATCCGTTGCCCCCCTCCCCTGCCACGAACCCACGCCAGCCCCGAGTGGTGGGGCTGGTGTTTGGCGGCGCCTCCGGTGAACACGCTGTGTCGATCCGCTCTGCCGCCACCGTGGCCCGCGGTCTGCGCAGTGGTGCCAACGCGGAGCGCTACACGCTTGTGCCCTTCTACATCGACCGCCAGGGTCGCTGGTGGGGGGAGCGAGAAGCGCAACGGGTGCTGGAGAACGGCCAGGCCTTGGAGAACAACGGCGACCCCGCCGGGTTTCGCGGCCTCCCGGCAGGCGCCCTCGAGGTGGATGTGTGGTTCCCCGTGCTGCATGGCCCCAACGGAGAAGACGGCACGATCCAGGGGCTGTTCAGCCTGATGCAGGTGCCCTTCGTGGGATCGGGTGTGCTGGGCTCAGCGGTGGGCATGGACAAGCTGGCCATGAAGGCGGCCTTTGCCGCTGCCGGACTGCCCCAGGGGCCCTACAGGCCGCTCCTGGCCGCTGAACTGGAGCAGGGCGAAGCCCTGCTGGAAAGCATCGAGGGCGAACTGGGCTATCCCTGCTTCATCAAACCGGCCAACCTGGGGTCCTCGGTGGGCATCAGCAAAGCCAACAACCGCGATGAGCTGCGTGCTGGCCTGCAACTGGCCGCCAGCCACGACAACCGCCTGCTGGTGGAGCAAGGCTTAGCCGTGAGAGAGCTCGAGTGCGCCGTGCTCGGCCGGGAGCACGTGC
>JAYKIT010000029.1:0-7002 GCA_035285765.1 Synechococcus sp.
AGCTGGATTTCCGTTGCCTCAACAGCACCTGGCCTGAATTCGATGTGGAGGCTCGCAGCGATGCGGCCCTGCCCACCACCGAATGGCTGCTGCGGGCGATCTGGCAGCGCCTGGCCCCCGAGCTGCCCCTGCGCAGCTTGCGGCTTTACGAACAGTCCACCCTCTGGGCCGATTACCTCGGCAATTCCATGGAAGCCTTCCTCACGATCCGCAGCCACTTCGCGGCGGCCCACCGCCTCGCCCGTGAGGAGCTCAGCCAGAGCGAAAACGAGGCCATTTACGGCAAGTGCGCCCGTCCCCATGGCCATGGCCACAACTACTTGCTGGATGTCACCGTGCGCGGTCAGATCCATCCCCGCACCGGCATGATCTGCGATCTGGCGGCCCTGCAGCAGCTGGTGGATGACCAGGTGGTGGAACCGTTTGATCACACCTTCCTCAATAAGGATGTGCCCTTTTTCTCCAGCTGTGTGCCCACGGCAGAGAACATTGCCCTGCACATCGCCGATCGGCTCAAGGCGCCGGTGGCAGAGCTGGGCGCCTCGCTGCACAAGATCCGCTTGCAGGAGAGCCCCAACAACGCTGCTGAGATCTACGCCGAACCCGCCCAGGTGTGACCCTGCGCCTGGTGCTGGCCCTCAGCCTTGATGGCCGCCTGGCGCCGCCCGCTGGCGGGGCCGCCCAGATCGGTGGTGCCGGTGATCGTGAGGTGTTGGAGCAGGCCCTGGCCTGGGCCGATGCAGTGCTGCTCGGTGCTGGCACCCTGCGGGCCCATGGCAGCAGCTGTCAGATTCGCCGCCCTGAGCTTTTCGCCGCGCGTCAGCAGCGGGGGGCCGCGCCCCAGCCCATCACCCTGGTGGCCAGCCGAAGCTGTACGCCAGCTGGGTTCCAGCCCGATTGGCTGTTCTGGCGCCAGCCTCTGCAGCGCTGGTTGGTGGCCCCGGCGCCTGTGGGTCAGCAGCCCCCCAGCGGCTTTGAGCGCTTGCTGCCCTTGCAGGGTTGGCCAGAGCTCTTGGCCCAGTTGCGCGCGGAGGGGCTGCACAAGCTGGTGTTGCTCGGCGGTGCCCAGCTGGCGGGTGCGTTGCTGCAGGCGGATCTGGTGGATGAGTTGCAATTCACCCTCTGCCCGCTGCTGCTGGGGGGGGAGCACAACTGGCTGCCGGCCCAGGTGCGGCTCCAGCCCCAGCGCTGGCAGCTGCTGGAGTCGCGCCCCCTCGCGGCTAGCGAGTTGTTGCTGCGCTATCGCCGCAGCGGAAACTCCTGATCCCACACCGGTTGGGCGCTCTGCATCAAGCGACCAATACACGCTGAGGCCACGTTGAGGCTGGCGCTGCCCAGCTTGCCGCTGAGGGCTTCGGCGGCCACCTGGGTGAGCTTTCCCTGCCGCTGGATTTCATCCACCAGGCACACGCTGGCGGGTCGGGCGATCTCGCGGCAGATGCTCTGCAGGTTGAGGAAGGGGCCATCGGGTGTGGCCACCGCTTTTTCGCATTCGCGGGTCATCTGGGCCTCCAGCTGTGGCCGCAGCATGGCCAGCAGCCCCCCCTGCAGCGCGTTGAGCTGGCCCAGCAGCAGGCCAGCGGACACCAGCTGAATCAGCACGGATCCTCTCCACAAGGCGTAGTTCCAGCCTGCTGCCAACAGCCGCTGCGGCTCGGTGCTGATTAGGTTTTGCAGCACCTTGGCCGTGGATGTGACTGCTCCTGCCGAACCCAGTGCCGCGCTGGAGGCCCGCTGGCATCGCCAGTTGGCCGAGATTCCCCAGCAGCAATGGGATGGGCTGGTGGCCGCGGCGGGGTTGCCCTTCTACCGCTGGGCCTGGCTTGAAGCCTTGGAGCGCTCCGGCAGCATCGTGCCCGATCAGGGCTGGCAGGCCTGCCATCTCAGCCTCTGGCAGGGGGAGCAGCTGGTGGGTGTGGCTCCCCTCTACCTCAAGGGGCACAGCTACGGCGAATTTGTGTTTGATCAGTCGTTCGCCCAGCTGGCGGGTCAGCTGGGGTTGCGGTATTACCCCAAGCTGCTGGGCATGAGTCCGCTGAGCCCAGTGCTGGGCTACCGCTTTTTTCTCCATCCCAATCAGGATCCGGCCCATTGCACCGCCTTGATGCTGCAGCTGATTGATCGCTTCTGTGAGCGCAATCAACTGCTGAGCTGCAATTTCCTTTATGTGGATCCCAGCTGGCGCGGCCATGCTGAAGCGGCTGGCTGCCGCGCTTGGTTGCATCAGCAGAGCCTCTGGAGCAATCCCGGCTACGGCTGTTTTGAGGATTACCTGGCCAGCTTCAACGCCAACCAGCGCCGCAACATTCGCCGCGAGCGCAAGGCGGTGCAGCAGGCCGGGCTCACGGTGACCCCCATCGCGGCAGAAGCGATCACCCCTGAGCTGCTGGAGCGCATGCATGGCTTCTATGAAGACCACTGCAGCCGCTGGGGCGTGTGGGGCAGCAAATACCTCACCAACGCGTTCTTCCACTTGGCTGAATCGCTGCGTTCCCATCTGGTGCTGTTCAGCGCTCATCCCCAGGGGGAGGATCCCCATCAGCCCCTGGCCATGAGCCTGTGCGTGCGGGAGGGGGATCGCCTCTGGGGCCGCTATTGGGGCTCGGATGTGGAGGTGGAGAACCTCCATTTCGAGGTTTGTTATTACGCGCCGATCGAGTGGGCCATCGCCGAGGGCATTGGCGAGTTTGATCCCGGCGCCGGTGGCAGCCATAAGCGCCGCCGCGGGTTTGTGGCGAAACCCCACGCCAGCCTGCACCGCTGGTACGAGCCCCAGTTCGCCGGTTTGATCCAGCGCTGGTTGCCCCTGGCCAATGCCCAGCAGCTTGAAGAGGTGGAAGCGATCAATGCGGAGCTGCCCTTCAGTGGCCGCCAGATCCCCCTGGGCCCCGATGGGCCCTCGGCCTGAGCAGGCAGACTCAATGCTTGCGCCGCTCTGCCATGGCCCCCCTCACGCCCCAGCAGCGCCGGGAGCTCGATGACGGCCTCTCCCAGCGTTCGATTGATCTTGATCCTGAGGGTTACTTCCTGATTCGCGTCGATGCCGATGCCGGAGAGCTGGTGGTGGAGCACTACGGCAATGGCATCAATGCCCAGGGCCTGGCCACCGACCCCGACACCGGCGAAGTGCTCAGCTGCCGTGGCGGTGGACCGCGCCTGCCCCAGGCCACCTATCGCGGCCGCAGTGCCAAGGAGTTGGGCATGGCACTCACCGAAGGTCCTGGCCCCTTTCCGCTCAGCCGCCTCGACCATGCCCTTTATCTGGGCCGTGAACTGCAGCGGGCTGAAGCCTGTCTGGAGCAGGGGCTGAACTACGTGCAGGATTGAAGCTGCCGCCGGCTCAGGCCGGCTGCAATTCCTTGGCTGCGCTGGGTTCTTCCGGCGGCAGGGATTCCAGTTGTTCGCGGATCTCCCGCTGCACGATGGCCCGGTATTCCAGGAAGTGCTCGTTGTGGGCCAGCACCACCAGGAACTGTTCGAGCACCGCCGGATTCTTGCGGGCCATGCCGATCATGTAACGCCAGAAACGCCAGCGGGTGTTGCGTTTGAGTCCTTGGCGCCACACCACAATCGCCAATGCGCGGATGTCCACCCAGGTGGGAAGCTTGGGGGCTGCCTTCCAGCGGGGAGCGCCCATCTTCAGGTAGTAGGAGTACACCCGATCCATGTAGGCATTGGGTTCGTAGAGGGCGCAGAAAGCTTCCACGTACTCGTTGGCGATGTCGCGGATCGGGCGGGTGGGCTTGAAATTCAGCAGGTTGGTCTGGTTCACGCCCTTGGCGGCGTCTTCGCTCTGAATCAGACGACCCTCTTTCTCCAGCCGGGCCCACAGCGCTGTTTTGGGCAGGGCCTGCAGCATCCCCATCATCGCGGCGGGGATACCGGTGCGGGTTACGAAATCCACGATGCGCTGGCCGGCGCCGGCCTTCTCGCCATCGAAGCCGATGATGAAACCAGCCATCACGCCGATGCCATTGGCAGTGATGCGATCCACCGCTGCATCGAGCGGATTGCGGGTGTTCTGCACTTTGCGAGCGGTTTCCAGGCTCGCTTCATCGGGGGTTTCGATGCCGAGAAACACCTTCTCGAAGCGGGCGTCGTGCATCATCCGCATCATCTCCTCGTCGTCGGCGAGGTCCACCGAGGCTTCGGTGGAGAAGCTGAAGGGGTAGCCGTGCTGCTCCTGCCACTTGCGGATTTCAGGCAGCAGCAACTTGGCGTTGCGCTTGTTGCCGATGAAGTTGTCGTCCACCAGGAAGATGGAGCGGCGCCAGCCCAGGTCGTAGAGGGCCTGGAGTTCAGCAACGAGCTGGTCCGGTGTTTTGGTGCGTGGCTTGCGCCCGTACAACACGATGATGTCGCAGAACTCGCAGTTGAACGGGCAGCCGCGGGAGAACTGCACGCTCATCGAGTCGTAGGCCTCGAGCTGCAGCAGATCAAAGCGGGGAATCGGTGTGGAGGTCACATCGGGCTTGTCGCCCTCGGCGCTGAAGCGGCCGCCCTGATCACCGCGCGCTAAGGCCTCGATGAACATCGGCAGGGTGATCTCCCCTTCGTCGAGCACCTTGAAGTCGGCCAGGTCGAGTTCGGGGGCGTCGGGGGTGGAGCTGGCGAAGGGGCCGCCCACGGCCACGGGCAAGCCCCGGGCCTTGGCCTTGCCGATCTGCACGGCCATGTCGTCCTTCTGCACGATCATCCCGGAGATGATCACCAGCTCAGCCCAGGCCCACTCCTCCTCGCTCACCTCCCGCACATTGCGGTCCACCAATTTCATCTCCCACTCCTGGGGGAGCAGGGCCGCCACGGTCACCATGCCGAGGGGCGGCAACAGCACCTTGCGGTTCACCAGCTCGAGAATTTTCTCGTAGCTCCAGAAGGTTTTGGGGAACTCGGGATAGATAAATAGGGCGCGCATGCCGTGAGGTTGCGGTGGCGCTAACGCACGCCTGGTGGTGTCAAACCCTAGTCGGTTTACTCAAGGGGCGTCTGCTTCTGCTGTAATGGCCGCTGATCACTGACGCGGCCATGGGCATCGCCATCTATCTCTCCTTGGTTGGCACCTTCCTGGTGACCGCTTTTGTTCTCACCCGTTTGCTCAAGGCCATCAAGCTGATCTGAGTTAGTCGGCAAGCGCCAGGCGGCTACGGCCGCGGCGCCAGAGTTCAACCAGGGCCATGGCTGCGCCGATGGTCCCCAGCACGCCACAGCTGGGGGCCAGGCCCCAGCGCATGGTCATTGCTGCTGCCAGCAGGCCGCTGAGCCCGCCACCGCCGAGGAAGGCGATTTGGCTGAGCCCCGCCATGCGGCCGCGCAGCACCTGCGGTGCCCCCACCTGACAAATCAAATTGGTGCCTGAGAGCAGCACGGCGGTGCCGGCGCCGATGGCAAACGCCATCGCCAGGGTCCAGAGCGGGTGGCCCGTGCGGCTCAACCCAATCTGGGCAATGGCCGTGAGCATGCCGCTGCTGCCCAGCAGAAGTCCCGGTCGTTGGCTCAGCCACAGGCTGTTGCGTTGCAACACCACACCGCCGGCGATGCTGCCGGCCGCCAGCACGCTGGTGAACAGGCCTAGATCCTGCGGGCTCGTTCCGATCAGCCGAGCCGCCAGCACCGGTGCCAGGCCGGGGTGGAAAAACCCCACCAGGCAGAACAGGGCCGTGAACCACAGCACCTGGCGCAGCTCGTGGCCGCAGCCCCTCCAGGCCGCTTGCAGGCTGGCGGCACGGCCACTGCTGCGCTGCTCCAGCTCCAGGCGGGGCTGCAGCAGCCACACCACACTGATGATCGGCAGCAGGTAGGTGGCTGCATCGAGCAGCAGGGCCAGGGTTGGCGTGGTGAGTGCCACCAGCAGCCCGCCCAGCGGCGGACCCAGCAGCTTGCCGGTGTTGAACACCACCGAGAAGCTGGTCAGGTACGGGCCCAGTTCCTCGCGCTGTTCCACCAGCAGGGCGCAGTATTTGTTGCGGGCGGTGAGCTCGTAGGCGCTGGCCACCCCCACGATCAAGGTGCTGAGCAGCAACAGGGTCGCCTCAAGGGCGCCACTGCTGAACTCCACGGAGATGGCGCCCACCAGGGCGCCGGCCAGCAAGCCGATCTGCGCCCAGATCAGTACCCGCTCGCAGCCATGCCGGTCGGTGAGCACGCCAGCGGGGCCGCTCACCACCAGGGTGGGCAGGGCCAGAACGGCGAACTGCAGCGCCACCACCACCGGGTTGTTGGTGCCGCTCATCAGGATCCAGCCCTTGGCGGTGAGCCCCGCGAAGGAGCCCATGGTGCTCAGGCCTGAAGCCAGCAGGAAGAGGTTGCGCTGCTGCCGCAGCGAGAGCGTGACGCCCCTCACGAATGCCGCACGGCATCCACCATGGCCTCGATGCCCACCACCTCGCCTTGGAGGTCGTACACATCAGAGCCGGTGATGCGCACCGGCACCATCGTGCCGGCCGCGGCGGCGGCGCCATGGGGGCCGGGCTGGATGCGCACCTCCCCATCCACATCGGGTGCAAAGCGCAGGCAGCGCCCGATCAGTTCCCCATTGGCGGGATTTTCCTGCTCCACCAGCACATCCACGATGCGGCCCACCCAGGCGGCGTTGCGCTCGGCGCTGATCGCCTGCTGGGCCTCCATCAGCCGTCCGCGGCGCGCCTCGGCCATCGCCGCTGGCACCGGATTGGGCAGCTCGGCTGCGGGGGTGCCGTCTTCAGGGGAGAAGCAGAACACCCCCACGTGATCAAAGCGCTGCTCCTGCACGAACTGCAGCAGGTGCTCGAAGTGCTCCTCGGTTTCACCGGGGAAGCCCACGATGAAGGTGGTGCGCAGCACCGCATCGGGCAGCTGCTCGCGGATCCGCCGCAACAGGCCCCCGGTCACGTCGGCCTGCCAGGGGCGGTTCATCGCCCGCAGCACGTCGGGGTGGCTGTGCTGCAGCGGCAGATCCAGGTAGGGCAGCACGTTGGGCACCTCCCGGTAGGCCGCCAGCACCTCGGGCGTCAGGCCGGTGGGGTA
>JAYKIT010000030.1:0-3448 GCA_035285765.1 Synechococcus sp.
GAGCGTGGCCGCCGGCGACGGCAGCCCCGAAACGATCCGCGATCGGGTGCTGGCCAGCCTGCCGCGGCTGATCAAGGTTCCAAACGCACCGCGAACCACTGCACCGTGAGCCCGGGTTCCAGCTCCAAAGCACAGGCGGTGTCGAGCAACCACTCCACCTGCTGCGGCTGATCCCCCTGAGAGGCCAGGTCGGCGGGCAATTCGGGCAAACGCTGCAACTGCTGGGCCAGCCAACTGCGGGTTTCAGCCGCGGAGAGGATCTGCTCACCCCGCTGCGGATCCAGCACCACGTAATGATCGAGGGCGCGGATCAGCGGATCAGACATGGGCACAGGCCTGGTGGCTCTCATCCTGGCGCTGCTGCTGCCCCTGGGGGCATCAGCCGAGGCCGTGCTGAACGAGCGGCTGCAGCAGTTCCCCGAGTGGCAGCTGCCGGCCCCCCTGCCGCGGCCGCGCCGTGGCGACCTCGAATACCCCAGCTGGTTTGAAGGGCACTGGCAGCTGCAGGCCAGCGATGGGGTGAGCGCCCAGGTGCGCTTCAAGCGCCGCAGCGATGGCGCCGTGGTGGGGGATCGAGCCGGCAATGCCCTGGCCATCGGCCGCGCCGTGCTGGGGGATGCCCTGCTGGAGGTGCAGGACGACCCCAGCAATCCCAACCGCCAACTGGCTCGCCTCAGCGATGAACGCCAGCTCGACACCCGCATCACCGGCCGCCGCAGCGAACAACCCAACACCAGCGAATTTCTGGCCGATGAATTGAGCCTGCAGCTGCTCAAGCAGGCGGGACTGCCGCCGCGCAGCAGCCGGATTGAAACCCTCAGCCGCTACCAGCTCTTGGGCCCAGATCAGATCAGCGGCGAGCAGTGGCAGGCCACTTACGCCTCACCGGAGCAAGGGCTGGCCGCCACAGCACGCAGCAGCCAGAGGACCAGCTTGACGCTGACGCGCCTCTCAGAGCCCTAGCTGGCCAATGAAGTGCACAACGACGCTCGCCAGGCGCCGGATCTGCAGCAAGTTGAACCAATCAGACCAGCGCTTCCGATTCGGTCGTGACGCAGCAGCAGCCCATCCCGATCTTCGTTGGCATGGACCCGCGCGAGCGGGCCGCCGCCAATGTGCTGATCGATTCGCTTGTGGCCTGCAGCAGCACGCCCCTGGCCATCACACCGCTGGTGACGCCCCAACTCGAACATCAGCAGCTGTATTGGCGCCCGCGTGATCCCAAACAGAGCACGGCGTTCTCCTTCAGCCGCTTTCTGGTGCCCAAGCTGATGGGCTACCAGGGCTGGGCAATGTTTATGGATTGCGACATGCTCTGCCGCGCCGACATCAGCGAACTCTGGGAGTTGCGTGATGAGCGCTTTGCGCTGATGTGCGTGCAGCACGATCACCAACCAACGGAAACCAGCAAGTTCCTGGGGGAAACCCAAAGTGCGTACCCCAAAAAAAACTGGAGCTCACTGATGCTGCTGAACTGCAGCCGCTGCCAAGCACTCACGCCTGAGTACGTGAACACAGCCAGTGGGCTTGATTTGCATCGCTTCCACTGGCTGGACGGGGACCATGCCATCGGCGCCTTGCCTCAACGCTGGAATCACCTGGTTGGGGTGCAGGAGCAGGGGAGCGAGGAGGCGGCTCTGCTGCATTGGACCCTGGGGGGACCTTGGTTCCGCGAGCAGCGAACCATGGGCGGGGCAGCCGCGGCCGAATGGTTTGGCGCCCGCAGCGATGCCATGGCGTTATGGGAACAATGAACCAACCCACAACGGTGGTGGCGATTCCAGCCCGGCTGGAATCCAAGCGACTGCCCCGCAAACTGCTGGCCGATGTGGGCGGCAAGCCCTTGCTGCAGCGGGTGCTGGAGCGCTGCCTCGAGGCCCAAGAGCCTGCAGCCGTTGTGCTGTGCACCGATAGCGAGGAGCTGCGTCAGCAGGTAACGCAGTGGCCCTTGGGGAAGCCAGTGCCGGTGCTGATGACCCCCAGCAGCTGCAGCAGCGGCAGTGAACGGCTGGCTTGCGCCCTGCCTGAACTCTTGGAGCTGAGCGGGGCCAGCGATCCCGCCAACTGCTGGGTGGTGAATGTGCAGGGGGATCAACCCTTTGTGGAGCCAGGGATCATTGACGCCATGGCTGAGCGCTGCCCTGAAGCCAGCACCGATGTGTTGACCCCGGTGTATCGGCTAACCCCCGAGAAGATCCACAACCCAGCGGTGGTGAAGTGCCTGCTGGCCCATGACGGCCGTTGCCTCACCTTTTCCCGCAGCGCGCTGCCCCATGTGCGTGATGTCTCACCCGATCAATGGCATGCCCATGCCGCCTATTGGGGTCATGTGGGGATCTATGGCTACCGGGCCAACGTGCTGGCCCAATGGAACGCACTGCCTGCCTCGCCCTTAGAGGCGATTGAAAAGCTGGAACAGCTCAAGCTTCTGGAGGCGGGCATCGCCATTGGCAGCTTCCCTGTGGAGGCTGATTCGCTATCGGTGGATACCGCTGAGCAACTGGATGAGGCTCGGCAGATCGCTGCTCAGTTGCGCTGACGCCAACCGGCGGCAGCCAGCGCTGACCATTCACCGCGAGCCTTAAGAATCCGCTCGGCAAGCTCGCGCACAGCCCCATGCCCTCCGGGCCGCCGCAACACCAGATCCGCCTGCTGACGCAGGGCCTTGCAGGCATCAGCGGGCGCCGCCAGCAGCCCCACGTGGGGGCGCACCACCAGGTCATTGAGATCGTCGCCAATGAAGCCCGTGGCGGCTGGCTGCACATCCAGCTGCTGCTGGAGCGCGCCCAATTGCGCCTGCTTATCGCGCACCTCCGTGAAGCAATGGGCAATTCCCAGATCCTGGGCACGGCGCTCAATCGCTCCGCTGCGGCCACCACTGATCAACGCCAGCGACACGCCCGCCTGCTGCAGGAGTTTCAAGCCCAAGCCATCACGCACATCAAAGCGGCGCCACACCTGGCCATCGGGGGCGTAACTCAAACCGCCATCGGTGAGCACTCCATCCACATCGAGCACCAGCAACTGCAGCCGGCGTAAAGCCTTGCTGAGGCGGCTCACAGGCTGCTCACCGCTTCTGGCTGCGCTGCGGCGGCGGCACGAATGGCGAGCAGCTGTTCCAACAGCGGCTCAAGGCGATGCAGGGGCACCATGTTGGGCCCATCGCTGAGGGCTTGCTCAGGATTGGGGTGGGTCTCGATGAACAATCCATCCACCCCAACCGCCATGGCTGCGCGGGCCAGGGGGGCCACAAACTCCCGCTGCCCGCCAGTACTGCTGCCGCGGCCTCCAGGCTGTTGGACCGAATGGGTGGCATCAAAAATCACCGGGCAGTCCAGCTGGCGCAGCTGCGGCAGGCTGCGCATGTCCACCACCAAGGTGTTGTAACCAAAGCTGGTGCCGCGCTCGGTGAGCCAGAGCTCTTCGGAGCGCTGCAGGCCGGCTTCAC
>JAYKIT010000031.1:0-8714 GCA_035285765.1 Synechococcus sp.
GGAGGATGGGCCGGGTTGGATTTGAACCAACGTAGGCAGAGCCAGCGGATTTACAGTCCGCCCCCATTAACCACTCGGGCACCGACCCGAACCACACCCCAAGAACTTACCAGCCGGTGGGCGCCAATCCCGCGGTTTCTGCGCCCAGACCTACGATTGGCCTCGAATTTCGGCCGGTGATGCGGATTCTTGTGCTGCACGGCCCCAACCTGAACCTGTTGGGTCAACGGGAGCCTGGGTTGTATGGCAGCGACACCTTGCCGGATATCGATGCTGAACTCAGCCAGCAGGCCGAGCGGCTTGGTGCCCAGCTCGAGTGCTTCCAGAGCAACCACGAAGGGGCCCTGGTGGATCGCATCCAACAGGCCGCCGGCAGTGTGGATGGCGTGTTGATCAATGCCGGCGCCTACACCCACACCTCCATTGCCATTCGTGATGCCCTGCTGGGGGTGGCCCTGCCGTACGTGGAGCTGCACCTGAGCAATGTGCATGCCCGCGAACCGTTCCGCCATCACTCCTATCTGGCTGATAAGGCCGTTGGGGTGATCTGCGGATTTGGGCCGATCAGTTATTACCTCGCCCTTGAGGGGATGGTGGCCCACCTGCGCAGCCGCGAACCATGAGCACCACGCTGGCCAATCCCGTGGCGGCGATCCGTTGGCTGGCTGCCCCCAGCAGTGCCAGTTGGCTGGAGCAGGCCATGGCTCGCCCAGAGGAGTTGTTGATCGATCACGCCCACTGCGAGCGCAAGGCCGCGGGGGCGGCGCTGCAGTTGATGTTCCGCTACCCCTCCAGTGAAATCCTGGCGGAGGCCCTCAGCCCCTTGGCCCAGGAGGAACTGGAGCATTTCGATCGAGTGCTCGCCCTGCTGCAGCGGCGGGGTGTGGCCCTGCGGCCCCTGCCGGCACCGGCCTACGGCTCCAGGCTGGCCGCTGAGATCCGCCGTCAGGAACCCCTGCGCCAGCTCGATAGTTTCCTGGTGGCCGGCTTGATCGAAGCCCGCAGCCATGAGCGCATGGCCCTGTTGGCTGAGCACAGCCCCGATGCCGAATTGCGTCAGCTCTATGGCGATCTGCTCGCCAGTGAGGCACGCCATTTCGGCCTTTATTGGGTGCTGTGCGAGCGGCACTGGCCCCGTGAGGTGATCATTCCGCGCTTGCAGGAGCTGGCGGCCATCGAAGTGGAGGCGCTCAGTGGCCAACTGGAACGCCCTGAGGATGTGCGCATGCACTCGGTGGGGGTGGGGCAGCCGGCTTGATTCCTTAACCCGGCGGCTGCACGCTGCAGCTGATCCGTTGTGTTGCTTGGCATGGGGTTCAGCGTTGGCCTGAAGGGCCTGCTGCTGGTTGCCGTGGTGGCCATCGCGCCCGCTCCAGCGCAGGCCCTCGAGGATCCGGCAGCGGGGCTGCAGCTCAATCCGCAGACCTATAAGTCCCTGCTTGGCTCGCCTCCGGCCCCCGGCAGCCCCCAGGAAGCGGAGGATCTGGCCATCCTGCGCTGGAACCAGCGCACCCGCAGCCCGCAGGCGGTGCAGCACGCCTGGCAGTTCCTCAACCGTTATCTCGGTGTGTTCAACAGTGCTGTGGGAGCCAATCTGGCCAAAACAGCGCCCACCCTGTGGCAGGGTTTGCCCGCGTTTCTGCGTGAGGCGGATCGCGTCAAAGATGCCCTCAAAGACCACTACCAGCGGCCGCGCCCGTTTGTGACTCACGGCGATCTGCAGCCTTGCCTGCCCCTGGAAACAAGCCATTCCTTCCCCAGTGGCCATTCCACCTGGTACGCCACGGCGTCGCGTTTGCTGGCTGATCTGCTGCCGCAGCGGCGTGAGCGCCTGCTCAGCACCGGCTTGCAGGGGGGCTCTGCGCGTGTGTATTGCCAGGTGCATTACCCCAGCGATGTGCTGGCAGCCCAACGCCTGGCCACCGCCCTGAGCGCTGAGATCATCGCCTCTCCCCAGTGGCAGGCGTTCCGCGCAAGGCTGCAGCCGGAGCTGCTCAAGCTGTTGCAACAGCCGCCAGCAGGTTTACCGCTGCTGAGTGATTAAGGCCGCGGCGTTGAATCCTCCAGCAGGGGGTAGTGGCTGGCGATGGGATCGCCGGTGAAGTTCGCCACCCAGCCCTCGCTGTTGTTGAAGAAACGAATGGCGGTGAACAGTGGTTCGGGCCCCATATCGAACCAGTGGCGGGTGCCGGCAGGCACCGACACCCAATCGTTCTGCTCACAGAGCAGCTGCAGCACCTCATCGCCCAGGTGCAGGCAGAACAATCCCCTGCCTGCCACAAAGAAGCGCACCTCGTCGTCGCTGTGGGTGTGCTCCGAGAGGAACTGCTGCCGCAGCTGCTGCCGCTTGGGGTGATCCGGTTGGATGCTGATCGCATCCACCGTGGGATAGCGGCCGCCGGCCTGCACCCGTTCAATTTCACCGGCGTAGGCGGCGAGGATCTGCTCGGGGCTGGCATCAGCAGCCAGGGCGGCCCGGGCCGGCCATTGCTGGAAGCTGATGCCCCGCTGGCTCAGCTCAGCGCTGATCACATCCGCTGCGGTGGTGTGCAGTGAAGGCAGCTGGGGGCCGTTCTCACCGCGATGTTCCGGGTAGATCGTGAGCTGGCTCATGGGGTCAGCCTAGGCAGCCAGCGGCTGGCTCCCCGCATCGGGCTTGATAATCACCCCAACCTGTTGCCCTCTGCCATTGCCTGCTGCGCCTGCCCCTGGTCTCACCGTGGTGGGGGTTGGCCCAGGCGATCCAGAGTTGATCACCGTGGCCGCCCAGCGGGCCATCCGGGCGGCGGCGGTGGTGGCCTATCCGGTGGCGAGCCTGGATCGTTCCGGCATGGCGGCAGCGATTGCGGCCCCCTGGATCCGGCCGGAGCAGCAGCAGCTGCCGCTGGTGTTCCCGATGGTTGAGGAGGCCCAGCCCCGGCGTGAGGCCTGGCATGCCGCGGCTGCGGCGGTGGCTGCCCAGGTGCAGGCCGGCCGCGCGGTGGTGTTCCTCTGTGAGGGCGATAGCTCGCTCTATGCCAGTGCCAGTTATCTGTTACTGGCGTTGCGTCAGCGCCATCCCCACTGCCCGCAGCGGGTGATTCCCGGCATCACCGCGGCCGCCGCTGCAGCAGCGGCGGTGAGCACGGCCGTGGAGCCCTGGCCGCTGGCGCTGCAGCAGGAACCACTGCTGATTCAGCCCACCCCCGATCAGCCCGAGCCATTGCGCCAGCTGCTGTTGCACTGCCAGGCCACGGGGCAGCCCCTGGTGCTGCTCAAGCTCGGGCGCCGCTGGTGCTGGGTGCGGCCCCTGCTGCAGGAGCTGGGGCTGCTGGAGCAGGCGATCTATGCCGAGCGGGTGGGCTGGCCTGAGCAACAGCTCTGCCGCGCCTCCCAGCTGCCTGCCACGGAGCGCCCCTATTTCTCGCTGCTGCTGCTGCGGCCCGCCTGGCCAGAGGTGCTGCCTTGAACACCAGGGCGGCATGCTGGAGAGCTGCGCTGCTGCTGTTGGGCCTGTGTTTCTTGGCTTGAATTTGGCGGAGGCCACGCCGGTGAATCACCTCTTTGATGAGCTGGTGCAGCAGTTGGGGCATGAGAAGGCGGCCCGGGCCTGCCGCCAGGCGTTGGATCTGCAGGCCATGCGCGGCAGCGACCAGAGCCTGCCGTTGCTGTTGGTGGAAACCTGCGGTGTGGGCCTGGTGGAGCGGCCGCTGTTGCGGGCCGAAACCGGCCTGCCGATCCCGCTGGAGCACGGGGTGGTGCTGTTGTTCAGCCGGCCGCGCCTGCAGATGCAGTTGATGCAGCTCCACTGAACGATTGCCCCCGTTTGGGCATTGGCGGCACAGGGCTGCATTGCCGAAGCTGAAGAAGCCGCGCGGGCGCCCTTGGCGTTTTATTCCTGCTTGATGGAATGCGATGGCGAGGTGTTTGCTGTGCTGATTGAGCGGGAGAGCAAGGATGCCGCTGAGTGTGGTGCCTCTGCCTCGCTCAGAAATACGGGTTTGAGTGGCGCAATGTGGTGATCGAGGAGCCGTGGGATCAGGCCGATGCCGATGGCGCCCTGTAGATCGGACGGCCCCACTTGGTCAGTGGGGTTTTTTATGGCTGCTCGGCCGCGAGTCGCAGGCAGCTGGAATCCAGCAGCGCCACGGCCTCCTGGGGGGTGGGGGCACGCATCAGCTGCTGCCGCAACTGCGGCGCGCCGGTGAAGCCGGTGCAGGTCCAGCCCATGTGCTTGCGGGCGATCAGCAGCCCGTGGTCGCCGCGGGCCGCCACCAGGGCCAGCAGTTGCTCTTTGGCCAACTGCAGCCGCTCGAGGGCTCCGGGGCTGGGGGGCACCGGCCGGCCGCTCAGCGCCGCATCGATCTGGCCCACCAGCCAGGGGGCCCCCATGCTGCCGCGGCCCACCATCACCCCATCGGCGCCGGTTTGCTCCAGGCAGCGGCGGGCATCTGCGGGGCTGTTGATGTCACCGTTGGCGATCACGGGGATGCTGAGGGCGGCTTTCACGGCGGCGATCGCGGCCCAATCGGCCTGGCCCTTGAAGCCCTGCTCGCGGGTGCGCCCATGCAGGGTGAGCAGTTGGGCGCCGGCCGCCTCCAGCTGCTGGCACCAGCGCACGGGCGCCGCATCGCTGCCGCACCAGCCCAGCCTGGTTTTCACTGTGACCGGAATCTGCACCGCCTCCGCCACGGCCGCCACGATGCGGGCCGCCAGATCCGGCTCGCGGATCAAGCCACTGCCACCGCCTTTTTTGGCGATCTTTTTCACTGGGCAGCCCATGTTGATGTCGATCAAAAAGGCACCGGCGGCTTCGGCGCGCCGGGCCGCTTCGGCCATGGCCGCAGGGCGGTGATCAAACAGCTGCACCCCGATCGGGCCTGCTTCGCTTCTGAGTTCTTCCACCTTGCAGCGGCCATGGCCCAACTCCAGGCTGGTGGCATTCACCATTTCGGTGAACAGCAGGGCATCGCTGCTCCAGCGGCGCACGAGTGAGCGGAATACCCTGTCGGAAACACCGGCCAGGGGCGACTGCAGCACGCGGCAGCGCAGTTCGCGGGGCAGGCCCCGGCCCGGCAGCTGCAGGGGATCGGCAAACATGCCTCCATTGTGGAAGTTGGCGTTCGCGCCCCTGGTTGTGGCTCTGCAGGCGCCGCCGCTGCAGGCCCAGCCCCTGGAGCTGATCCTGCTGCGCCATGGCGACAAGCTGGTGCAGCGCGGCGATTACAACCTGTCGCCCAATGGATTGCTGCGGGCCATGAACCTGGCTCGCCTGCTGCCGGCCTGTTTTGGGGCCATCGATGGCATTGCCGCCTACGGCTTCAACCTCAACACGCAAAAAAACGCCCGCAGTTACCAGTCGGCCGTGCCACTGGCGGTGGCCACGGGGCTCAACATCCGCAGCTTCCCTGAAGCCGATCGCCATGGGGATGCGGTGGCGGCTGAGCTGCTCCATGCCCCCTGGAGCCAGGGCAAACGCCTGGTGCTGTTCTGGGAGCATCGCCATTTGCCGGGGTTGGCCGCGGCGCTGGGCTGGCCGTTGATGGAGGCCATCGATTCCCAGGATTTCGATGGGCTGTATCAACTGCGCTACAGCCCCGGGCAGTTCGTGCCCCAGGTGAGCCGTTCGCGCCACAGTGCGTGGTTCCAGCTGCCCTGTTTTCGCCAGTCCCGTTCGCTGCTGCCCGTGGTGCCGCTGCCTGAATCCTCTTCGCCATGACCGATGCCATCACCGATGCCCTGCTCTGGCAGGTGCTCAACGACGAGCTCAGCGACCGGGCGGTGTGTGCGCTGGTGTGGGAGCGGCTGGGCTATCAACCTGGGGCTAGCGCTGAGGCCCCCTGGCCGGCGGGGCCCCACACCCCAGCGGAGTGGGCCGAGGTGTATCCCGAGGGGCCGGATTTCATCGCCGAGCGCCCGCCAACGGTGAAGCTCACCCGCTCGATCCCCAAGCCGCTGAAGCAGTTGCTCAAGAGCGAGTTGGGCTTCGGCGGCTACACGGTGGATCAGCTGGTGCCGCGGCGCACGCGCCGCGCCACGGCGGTGAGCTGGCTGCTGGCCTGGCGCCAGCTGCAACAGAACCCAGCGGCTGGCGAGGGTCAGGCCTGAATGGTCACGGGTGTGCCGGTCTGGGTGCGGTGGAACAGCCATTTGGCCTGCACCGTGGGCATGCGCACGCAGCCGTGGCTGCGGGGCACCCCATAGGGCTGGCCGGCGGCCTCCTGCCAGGGGGCCCCGTGCATGCAGATCATGCCGCCGGGCACGCACATGGCCCAGGGCACGCCGGGGGCCACATAGCCGCGGCCGCGCATGGTCACCGAGGTGTGTTTCGAGTCCACCTTGCTTTGCAGCAGGGGGGTGGGGGTGCCGGCCTTGCCGGAGCTCACCGGGATGGTGCGCACCAGCTGGGGACCGTTGTAGGCGTAGAGCTTCTGGTCGGAGAGATCGACCACGATGCTGGTGATGATGAGATCAATCATCGGCTCACACAGGCAGGGGGAACGGCCCTCTAGCTAGCGAAAAAAGCGCCCTGTTTTTTTTGAAGCAGAGCAATCTCTTCGCCTTGATTAAGGTTGAACAGGCCAAAATTGCCGTCCATTGATTTATTTCTTTTGGCGGAAATTGATCCGGCTTGGCCTGGCTTGAGCGCCGAGCTGTAGGGTCGGAACAACATTGAATAAGAGGAAAAGCCGTGGCCTTACCGGTGGTGGCCATCATCGGGCGGCCCAATGTGGGCAAGTCCACCCTGGTGAATCGGTTGTGCCGCAGCCGCGACGCCATCGTTCACGACGAGCCTGGGGTCACTCGCGATCGCACCTACCAGGAGGGGTATTGGGGTGGTCGCAGCTTCCGTGTGGTGGACACCGGAGGCCTGGTGTTTGATGACGACAGCGAATTTCTGCCTGAGATCCGCGAACAGGCCAGCCTGGCCATGGCTGAGGCCTGCGTGGCCCTGGTGATCGTTGATGGCATGCAGGGGCTCACCGCTGCCGATGAGGCCATTGCCACCTGGCTGCGGCAGCAGAACTGCCCCACGCTGCTGGCGGTGAACAAGTGCGAATCCCCCGATCAGGGCCTGGCCATGGCGGCCGAGTTCTGGGCCCTGGGCCTGGGGGAGCCCCAGCCGATCTCCGCGATTCACGGCGCCGGCACCGGTGATCTGCTTGATCAGGTGCTCACCTTCCTGCCCCCTCAAGAAGAGGAAGAGGCCCCCGAGCCGATTCAGATGGCCATCATTGGCCGCCCCAACGTGGGCAAGAGCTCATTGCTCAACAGCATCTGCGGCGAGAACCGCGCCATCGTGAGCCCGATCCGCGGCACCACCCGCGACACGATCGATACCACCATTGAGCGCGAAGGCCACACCTGGAAGTTGCTGGATACCGCCGGCATTCGCCGCCGCCGCAGCGTGAATTACGGCCCCGAGTTCTTCGGCATCAACCGCAGCTTCAAGGCGATCGATCGCAGCGATGTGTGCGTGCTGGTGATCGATGCCGAAGAGGGGGTCACCGAACAGGATCAACGCCTGGCCGGCCGCATCGAGGAAGACGGCCGCGCCTGTGTGGTGGTGGTCAACAAGTGGGATCTGATTGAAAAAGACAGCCACACCATGCCGGTGATGGAGAAGGAGCTGCGCGCCAAGCTCTACTTCCTCGATTGGGCTCCGATGCTGTTCATCTCGGCCCTCAACGGCCAGCGGGTGGAGCGCATCTTCCCGCTCGCCGCCCTGGCGGTGGAGCAGCATCGTCGCCGCGTCTCCACCGCTGTGGTGAATGAGGTGCTGCAGGAGGCCCTGAGCTGGCGCAGCCCCCCCACCACCCGCGGTGGCCGTCAGGGGCGGTTGTATTACGGCACCCAGGTGGCAGTGCGTCCCCCCAGCTTCACGTTGTTCGTGAATGAGCCCAAACTGTTCGGCGATACCTATCGCCGCTACGTGGAGCGACAGATTCGTCAGGGGCTCGGCTTCGAGGGCTCGCCGGTGCGCCTGTTCTGGCGCGGCAAGCAGCAGCGTGATGCCGAGCGCGATCAAGCCAAAGCCGCCAGCCGTTGATGGATTGGCTGCGGCAGCTTCCCCTCGGCCAGTACGTGGCCGGCAGCGGCGGCTGGCTGCGGCTGCTGGATCCGCGGCTCAAATTCGCCTGGAGTCTGGCGTTTCTGCTCACGCCGGTGCTGGCCGGGGTCAGCTGGCGCCTGGCCCTGGTGGGCCTGTTGCTGCTGGTCACGCTGCTGAGCGGCTTGCCCCTGCGGTTGTGGCGCCGCACCCTGCCGTTGCTTCTGGTGCTCAGCCTGGCGGTGGGCGTGCTGGCGGCTGTGTTGCCCTCACCGCGGGAGCGGCCGCAGCCGTTGCAGCGCCCCCCGGCTGAACTGCAGCTGGCCCAGCCCCTGCCGCCCCCGCCCGCCTGGGAGCTGTGGCAGGCCGGGCCATTGCGCATCACCCGCCGCTCGGCCCAGCTGGGGGTGAACAGTGCCAGCTTGCTGTTCACCGTGCTGCAGAGCGCCAATCTGTTGCTGGTGAGCACCGCCCCCGAGGCCCTGGCCTGGGGGCTCACGGCCCTGCTGGCGCCGTTGCGCTGCTGCGGGGTGCCCACCGATCGGCTGGGTTTTCAGCTGCTGCTGGCCCTGCGGTTTCTGCCGCTGGTGCAGGAGGAGCTGCAGAACCTGCTGCGGGCGGTGGCCACCCGGGCACTCAACCTCAAGCAGTTGGGCTGGCGCGGGGCCACCCAGCTGGTGTTGGC
>JAYKIT010000032.1:0-5531 GCA_035285765.1 Synechococcus sp.
CTCACCAAGCAGGGGGCCGGCTCCACCGTGGGCGGCATCCTCGCCCTGGGCCTGGCCCGCGAGATCGCACCGCTACTCACCGCCACCCTGCTCACGGGCAAGGTGGCCACGGCCTATGCCGCCTCGCTCGGCACCATGAAGGTGACCGAGCAGATCGATGCGATCACGATGCTGCGCACCGACCCGGTGGATTACCTGGTGGTGCCGCGGGTGCTGGCCCTGCTGGTGATGGCCCCGGTGCAGTGCCTGCTGTTCTTTGGCGTGGGCATGTGGTCGGGCCAGCTGAGCAGCACGGCGATGTTTCACATCCCGCCGCCGGTGTTCTGGAGCTCGATGCGCTCCTGGATGCAGGCCAGCGATGTGCCATCGATGTTGCTCAAAGCCACGGTGTTCGGCCTTGAAATCGCGATCCTGGCCTGCGGCTGGGGGCTCACCACCCGCGGCGGCCCCAAAGAGGTGGGCACCAGCACCACCGGCGCTGTGGTGATGACCCTGGTGGTGATTGCCATCACCGATGTGATCCTGACCCAACTGCTCTACGGCTGAGCCATGCCCACCCCCCCCAGCTCCGACACCATCGCCACTGATGCGGTGCAATTGACCCCTCGGCCCTGGGTGGGTCTTGGGGTCACCGCCCTTGGCGCACCACTGCTGGTGCTGGCCTGGCCTGCGGCCCTGGTGGTGAGCCTGTTTGGCCTGTTTTTACTGCTGCAAACCGCGCTGCTGCGGTTGCGCTTTGACGCCGATGCCCTGGTGGTGCTGCGGGGCAGCACAGAAATCCGCCGCTTCCCCTACAGCAGCTGGATCAGCTGGCGCCTGTTCTGGCCGGCTGTGCCGGTGATCTTCTATTTCCGCGAAACCAACAGCATCCATCTCTTACCGATGCTGTTTGATGCCCGTGCCCTTGAGCAGCAGCTCAGGCTGCGGGTCGGTCCCAACGGAACAAATTCAACAGCGGCCTGAGCATCAGCAGGCGCCCCTGGGCATTCACGCGAAAGCAACTCAAGCGGCCCTGCACGGTGCAATAGCCCTGGGCCTGACCATCACGGCCTGCGCGCTGGAGGCTCACCACTTCGGCTTGGGCGCCAAGGGCACGGCTGAGCCGGCGGCGGATCAGCCGCCGCATGGGGGGAGAAAAGCCCTGAATCACGCAATACAGCAGCAGCGATGGATGGGTTTTACGTGAGCTGCAGCCCAAATCAGCGCTCGCAGCCTTTCTCTTTGTATTCCAGAACACATTCTGGAGGTGCTGTCACACTGCTGGGGCGAGATTCGGCACCCTGTGGAATCGAACCCAGCAGCGCCCCAGCCCAGCTGGCAGGAGCTGGCCCTCAAGGAGCTGCAGCAGCAGCGCCAGGGCCTGGAGCAGGAGATCGAGGAGCTGCAGCAGCGCCGCGATCAACTGCAGCAGGAGATCGCCAGCCATTTCAGCGGCCAGGCCGATGGGCTCAGCCGCCGCGTGAAGGGATTTCAGGAGTACCTGCAAGGTGCCCTGGTGGAACTGGCCCGCAGCGCGGAGCAGTTGCAACTGGTGCCCGAAACCCTGCAGGTGCAGCCCTCACCCCTGGATCAAACCAGCGGCCAGGCCGCCGCTGATTCCAACAGCGCTGCCCAGGAGGCAACGGCCAGCGCAGCTGGCTTGTTCGGCGGGGAAGCCGAGCTGATCCGCCAACGGCTCAGCAGCTACCGCGACACTCCCGATTTCCACGCCGAGGCCTGGCAATTGCGGCGCAGCCTCGATGAGGCAGGCCACAACCTTCTGCTGGATTGGTTTCTGGAGCAAGGGGGGCGCGGCGCCCAACCCAGCGGCGGCAGCCGCAACCGCAATGCCCTGGTGAGTGCCGCTGCGGTGAGCCTGCTGGGGGAGCTCTATGGCGATCGCTTCCAAACCCTGGTGCTGGCCGGCAGCCCCGAACGGCTCGGCGATTGGCGCCGTGGCCTGCAGGATTGCTTGGGCCTGAGCCGCGAGGATTTTGGCCCCAACAGCGGCGTGGTGCTGTTTGAGCGCCCCGATGCCCTGATTGAGCGGGCCGATCGGCTGGAGGAGCAGGGGGAGCTGCCCTTCATCGTGGTGGATGCCGCCGAACGGATGGTGGAAACCCCCATCCTGCAATTCCCCCTGTGGCTGGTGTTTGCCGCCGATGCCCAGGAACTCGCCTACGAGGAAGAGCTGTACTGATGGCCACCCCAACCCTGATCGTGCTTGCCGGCTACCTGCTCGGCAGCCTGCCCTGCGGCTATCTCGCCGGTCGCTGGTGCAAAGGCATCGACATCCGCGAGCACGGCTCCGGCTCCACCGGTGCCACCAACGTGCTGCGCCAGGTGGGCAAAGGCCCTGCCCTGGTGGTGTTCCTGCTGGATCTGTTCAAGGGCACCGCCGCGGTGCTGCTGGCCCGCGCAGTGCTGGGCAGCACCGCCCACGGCTGGCTGGTGGCCGCTGGCCTGGCGGCCCTGGCGGGCCACATCTGGCCGCTGTGGCTGGGCTTCAAGGGGGGGAAAGCGGTGGCCACCGGCCTGGGCATGCTGCTGGGGCTGGTGCCGGCGGTGGGCCTGGCCTGCCTTGGCATCTTCCTGGCCATGCTCAGCCTCACGCGCATCGTGTCGATCTCCAGCGTGATGGCGGCCCTGGCACTGCCGATCTTGATGCTGGCGGCGGGCAGCGCGAGCGATCCCACCCCGATCGCCTACCTGCTGCTCGGCGTTCTTGCCGCTGCCATGGTGATCTGGCGCCACCGCAGCAATCTGCAGCGGCTGGCCCAAGGCACCGAA
This sequence comes from Synechococcus sp., assembly GCA_035285765.1. Taxonomy (GTDB): domain Bacteria; phylum Cyanobacteriota; class Cyanobacteriia; order PCC-6307; family Cyanobiaceae; genus RCC307. Next base: position 2,770 of record JAYKIT010000032.1, read on the forward strand.
CCACGCATCGGCCAGAAACAAGCCCCCTGAAGGCGGCCAGGCGGGGCCTCAGCCCAGCTCGCGGCTGCGCTCAGCGGCGCGCACCACCGCTTCGATCAGCGCCGAGCGCGCACCGGCCTGCTCCAGCTTGCGGATGCCGGCGATCGTGGCCCCACCAGGGGAGCTCACCATGTCTTTGAGCTGGCCGGGGTGCAACTCCTGGCCGTGGAGCAAGGCGGCCGAGCCGGCCAGGGTGCGATGGGCCAGATGCTGAGCCAGCTGACGCGGCAACCCCGCCGCCACGGCCCCATCGGCCAGGGCTTCGGCCACCAGGGCCACAAAGGCAGGCCCCGATGAGGTGAGCGCCAAGAAGGCCGGCACCTGGGATTCCGGCAGCTCCAGCACCTCGCCAATGCCCGCAAACAGCTGTTGCACCCGCTGGCGCTGGGCCTCGCTCACGCCATTGCCAAAGCTGAGGCTCACCAGCCCCTGGCGCACCAGGCAGGGGGTGTTGGGCACCGTGCGCACCACGGCCCAGCCCGGGAAACAGGCCTCCAGCCGCTGCACACTCACCCCAGCCAGCACGGAAATCAGCAGCGGTGGTTGGGGCTGGCCCTGGGCCGCTGCAGCGATCGCCTCCACGCCCCCCAGCTGCTGCACCAAGCCATCGAGCTGTTGGGGCTTGAGCGCCAGCAGCAGCTCCTGGGCCTGCAGGCAGGCCTTGGGATCGGTGCCCACGGCAACTGAAAAGCGAGCACTCAGCACCTGGGCTGAACGCTCGCTCTGCACGCAGGCCAGCAGCTGTTCGCGCTGCAGCTGACCGCTCTCCAACAAAGGCTGAACAAGAGCCTGGGCCATGCGGCCCAGGCCGATCACACCAAAACCCACACCAAATCAGCCGTTGATCACATCCTGGCGGCCCCAGGCCGGGCTGGGGGCCGCCGGCTGGGCCTGATCGGCATCACGGTTCATCACGCTGGGAGCTGCCGATTCCTCGGAGCCGGCGGTGGTCACGGTGACGCAGCTGGGGGCGAACAGGAAGATGCTCTCGCCCACCCGCTCCTGGTGACCATCAATGGCGAAAGTGCCACCGGCCACGAAATCCACGGCGCGCTGGGCCTGATCGGGCTCCATCATCGTGAGGTTCAAGATGATGGTCTTGCGCTCGCGCAGGGCCTGAATCGCCTTGGGCATCTCATCGAAGCTGCGGGGCTCCATCACGATCACCTCCGCGGCGCTGGAGGAGATGCCCGGCATGCCGATCACATTGGTGCCGCTGAAGGCATCGTCCTCATCGAAGCTGCCGAGGGTGGCGATCGCTCCGCCGCGCTCCAGGCTGGAGTCACGAGGCTCCAGTTCATCCTCATATTCCAGCTCGGTGTCGAATTCGTCTTCGAGGTACTCGTCGCCTGCAACAACACGCTTGAGACGCGAAAGGATGGACACCGCCGTGAACCCCATGAGGTGATGCTCCTGAATAGCGTGTGGCGCTGCCAGTTGCAACCATCACAGGCCTAATCACGGCCAAACAGGGCACCGCCCACCCGCACCATCGTGCTGCCATGGGCAGCCGCCAGCGGCCAATCCCCGCTCATGCCCATCGAACGGCCCGGCAGCTGCAGCTGATCAGCCAGCGCCACCACCTCAGCAAACAGCTCCAGCAGCGGCTCACCCGCGAGGGCCAGGGGCGGAATCAGCATCACGCCACACCACTGCAGCGCCGGCAATGCCTGCAGCAGCGGCCACTGCTGCTCCAGATCCGCGCGCTCGAAGCCCCCTTTGTTGGCATCGGGGCGCAGCTTGAGCTGCAGGTAGAGCTGGGGGCAGAGCTGCAGCTCTGCGGCAATCCTGCTGATGCGCTTGGCCAGAGCCAGCGAATCCACCGCCTGAATCGTGGGGAAGGCCTGCAGCACCGGCCGCACCTTGTTGGCCTGCAGGCGGCCGATGAAGTGCCACTCAATGCCAGGCAGATCGGCCAGGTCCTGCTGCTTGGCCGCCGCCTCCTGCAGGCGGCTTTCACCGAAGCGCCGCTGGCCGAGCCCGTAGAGCTCCCGCACCATCGCAGCGGGGCGCCCCTTGCTCACCGCCAGCAGCTCCACCCCCTCGGGCAAGGCGGCGCAAAGGCTGCGGTAGCGCTCAGCCAGGGGGCTCACGGGCAGCTCAGATGAAGGTTTGATCAAAGAGCTTCTGCCAGATCGGCAGCTCCGGCGACTGCTGCCGCCGCTGACGCATCAGGTTCTGCTCAGCCAGATGGCGGGCATCCAGCAGCGGGATCGCTTCAAAGGAGGCGCCGCGACCTTCGATCACCACTTTGAAATACATGCGCTGGGCATAGAGGGTGGCGTAGATCTCCTGGCCCTCTCCTGCCGGGCAGAGGCGATAGAGCAACCCAAAGGTGGGATGGTTGAGGTAGCGCTCAACGCTCACAGGGGCAGCCCTCCATCGGGACACTCGGACACATCAGATGTTGCCGTAGCGCCCGCGCAGCACCAACAGCAGCACCAACCCAGCCAGGGCGGTGGCGTTGAGCCAGCGGGCCGGAGGCGGTGGCAAGCGCAGCTGCGCCGGCGAGCGCCAGAGGGCACCACGGGCCTGCAGGGCTTCAGCCCCCTGCTCGGCGCGCAGCAGCACATTGGCCAAGAGCCGCTCACCCACGGCCAACACCAGCTGGGTGGCCCCGCGCCAGCCCAACTGCTTGAGGTTGAGTGCCCGGGTGGCCACCGCCCGCAGCAGGTTCTGCAGCTCCTCCTGCACCAGCGGCAGAAACCGCAGGGCCAGCAGCA
>JAYKIT010000033.1:0-3462 GCA_035285765.1 Synechococcus sp.
GGCGGCAACTGGGCAGCCATTGATCAGCGGCATACCAGCTGGGAATTTGCATCACCAGATCGGTGCCCACCACAAACACCAGTTCATGCTGCGGGAACCGTTGGCGTGCTGCCTCGAGGCTGTCGATTGCCCGACGGCTGCTGAGTTCCTGGCGCAGTTGTAAGTGCTGGGGATCGCCAGGATTGTGCAGGCTGTCCACCACCGCACCGAGGAGGGCCGCCCGCACGCTGAGGGGGGCACCGTGCTGCTTGAACGGGTTATCGCTGGCCCAGGTGCACACCGTGGGGTAGAGCTGCATCAAGCCGCGCAGCACCGCCTGGTGCCCCACGGTGGGCGGGTCGGCGCTGGTGCCAAACAGGGCCAGGCGGGGGCTCATGGCAGCCCCACCTCCGGGCTCCAGGGTTTGTGATGCCGCAACCAGTGGCTGGCCTGGGGCTCCAGCCGCTGCAATCGGCGCAGCAGGCTGGCCGGCCGGGCCGGGCCGCGGTGGGCGCTTAACACCAGTTGGCGTGCGGCCTCACGGCCGGTGAGGCGGGTGCCATGCACCGCCAGGGCGGCCTGGGCCAGGGCCACTGGTGCCGCTGGGGCCAGGCTCAGGCCGCCGCTGAATGGGGCCGCGAGCAGCAGCAGTTGCTTGAGCAGCCCCAGGCCCCCTTGCAGACCCCACTGCACCCCGCCGATCACCAGGCTTTGGCCGCCGATCCGGCGCAGCAGCCGCCGGGCCAGGGGGCCCCGCAGCGGCACCTCATAAAGCTGGGCGAGCTGCACGATCAAGGTGCTGTCCACGGCGGCGCTGCCGGCTAGATCCAGCAGCACCAGGGGATTGGCCGCCAGACCAGCCGCTTTCACGCTGGCGCAACGGCCGATCAGGGCTTGGGCTGCCTGGCGCCGCTGGCCCAGGCGCCAGTGCAGCAGCCGGGCACTGAAGCCATCGGCGGCCCGCAGGCTGTTGAGCGCCAGCAGCAGTTCCCCGTGCTGGGCCAGCAGCTGATCAAGCTGCACCAACAGGGGGTGGATCACAGGGGGTGTGGCCACGCTGCGCACCCGGCCATCGGCGCGCAGCTGCGGTTGGCGCGGTGCGGCAGACACCCACACCAGGTCCTCATCGCTGCCGCTGCGGCGGTTGATGGCCGCCGCCAGTTCCCGTTGTTGGGCCGGGCTGTACGCATCGGCCCGGTTGGCCACCAGCAGCACCGGTTTACCGCTGGCCCGCAGGGTGTTGAGGGCAGCCAATTCCGGGGCGCTGATGTCGCCATCGAGCACCATCAGCACCAGATCACTGCCGCTGGCCACGCGGCTGGCCAACCGTTGCCGTGCTGCGGTGGCGATGTCGTCGATGCCGGGGGTATCCACCAATTCGAGCTGGCCCCGATCGCCCCAGGGGCGATCCCAGTTGGCGGTGGCTTGCCTGCGGGTGCAGCCATTGGCCACATCAGTGGCGAACTGGTCGCGTCCGAGCAGGGCATTGAGCAAGCTGCTCTTGCCCACCCCCACGCGGCCGAACACGGCCAGGCGCAGCTGGCGCTGCTGCAGGCGTTGCAACTGGCGATCCAGGCTGCGCAGTTCCGGCCCCAGCAGCGCCTGCTCGCGGCGGCTGAGCCGCAGGCCATCGCGCCATTGCACCAGCGCTCTGGTGATGCTGTCGGTGCGCTTGCGCTGCATCGCCATTAAGGCTGGGGTTCAACCCGGGGGCGTTTCCAGCCTGCCAGCACCGCCAGCACCACATCGGCGCCCACCAGGCCCACAAACGCTCCGAATTCATCCACCACCACCCGCACGGAATCGCTGTCGCGGCGGAAGCTGGTGAGCAGGCGATCGGCGCGGATCATCTCGGGTACGAACTGCACCGGTTCCGAGAGGCTGGCCGCCGTGGCATGGCCCCGACCTTGCAGCAGCGCGGTGAGCAGGGTGGTGCGGCTGGCCACGCCAAGCACCTCATCCACCTCCTGGCCGAGCACCACCCACCAGGGGTCTTGCTGGTTCAACAGGGTGTCGCGCAGCGCATTGAGCTGGGCTTGGCCGCTCAAGGTGGGGGTCGAGACCCGCGGCAGCATCAGATCGCGGGCCGTGAGGTCGTTGAGCTGAAACACCTTGGCGATCATGGCCGCTTCATCGGCCTCAATGCGGCCGGTTTGGGAGCCCAGCTTGGCCAGCAGCTGGATTTCGCCCTCGTCAGTGGTGAGTTCGCTGGTTTCGCTCAGGCTGGGCATCAACTGCTCCAGCAGCAGCACCAAGGGGGTGCCCAGGCGGGTGAGCAGGGCCAGCGTGGGTGCCGCCAACAGGGCGGTGCTTGCGGCCATGCGGGTGCCGAAGGCTTTCGGCAGGATTTCCCCCAGCAGGATCACCAGCACGGTGAAGCTGATCGAGAACACCGCCAGGGCGGGGTTCTCGAGGCCGTGATGGTGGAACACACTGCCCGCGAGGGCGCCCAGCATCAGGCTGCCGAAGATGTTGAACAGGTTGTTGATCACCACCAACACCACCAGCACCCGTCCCAGGCGCCCCTTGAGTTTCTCCAGCAGTTGGGCGCCGGGCACACCACGGGCCACCATCTCGTGCACCCGCAGGGGGTTCACCGCCAGCAGGGCCGCCTCGGAGCCGGAGCACAGGGCTGAACCCGCTACCACCACGACCACAAGGCCGGCCAAAACGAGGAAATCGCTCACGGATACCCGGGCGCCGGGCCAACCTGACACACTCATTTAACCGCCTACCCCAAGGGCTGTCAGACCCCGTGCCGATCTCCCACGCCGCCCGGCGTCAGCTGTTCCTCGATGCCCTCGAGGGTCAAGCCGCCGTGATTCCCGCTGCTCAGCAGATGCAGCATCACGCCGACGTGGAGTTCCCCTTCCGCCAGAACAGCGATTTCTGGTACCTCACCGGTTTCGATGAACCCGGAGCCGTGGCGCTGTTCCTGCCCCACCGGCCCGAGACCCCGTTTGTGTTGTTTGTGCCGCCCAAAGACGCCACCGCTGAGGTGTGGGAGGGCTTTCGCTGGGGCACCGAGGGGGCTGTTGAGCAGTTCGGCGCTGATCTGGCCCATCCGCTCGATCAGCTGGAGGCCCTGCTGCCCAGTTATCTCGAGGGCGCCGATGGCATTTGTTTTCGTGTGGGGCGCCACACCGCAGTGGAACCGCTGGTGCTGCGCGCTTGGGCCCAGCAGTTGGATCGGGCGCCGCGCCTGGGCCAGGCACCGCGCCAGCTCACAGCCCCCTGCCCGATCCTCCATGCCCTGCGCCTGCGCAAGGAGCCCGAGGAACTGGAGCGGCTGCGCCTGGCGGCGCGCATCAGCGCCGAAGCCCACGAGCAAGCCCGCGCCTTCACCCGCCCCGGCCAGAACGAGGCGGAGGTGCGGGCCGTGCTCGAGCAGCATTTCCTCGCCAGCGGCAGCCGCGGCTTTGCCTACCCCTCGATCGTGGCGGGCGGCGACAACGCCTGCATCCTGCACTACACCGCCAACAA
>JAYKIT010000034.1:0-3038 GCA_035285765.1 Synechococcus sp.
GCTGGTGCAGGACGTGTACCTCGACCCGGCGATCCCGATCGCCTGATGCCAGGCTGGGCGCGTCATGACCGCCTCCCCCGCCTCCACCCACGAAGCCACCCTCACCCTGCTGCTGCGGCAGGGTGAGTCGTCTGCTGCCGAGCTGGCCGATCAGCTGGGGGTATCGGTGCAGGTGATGCGCCGCCACCTGCGCAATCTCGAGCGCGAGCAGCTGGTGGAAGCCAGCCCCCAGGCCGGGGGACCTGGCCGGCCCAGCAACCGCTGGCGCCTCACCGCCCAGGGCCGTGGCCGCTTTCCCGATGGCAGCGAGCACTTCGCCCTAGGGCTGCTGCACTCCCTGAGCCAGTCGCTGCCGGCTGATCAAGTGCGCAGCCTGCTGCGCAATCAAGCCGAGAGCCAGGCCGGCACCTACCGGCATCAACTTGGTGATGGGCTGCTGAGCGAACGGCTTGAAAAACTGGTGGAGCTGCGGCGGCGCGAGGGTTATGTGGCTGATTGCCACGCCGAAAACGGCAGCAGCGCCTGGTTGCTGCAGGAATATCACTGCTCGGTGTCACGGGTGGCCGAAGCCTTCCCGCTGATCTGCGATCAGGAACTGCAGGTGATGCGCCACACCTTCCCGGATTGCACGGTGGAGCGGGTGCATTGGAAGCTTGATGGCGACCACTGCTGCGGTTTCCGGCTGGAACCACGTGACTGATTCCCTGATCAGCGCGGCCGAGAGCGACCGCATCGATGCCCTGCCCCTCCCCCTGCTGGAGCGGCAGCGGCTGCGCCTACTGGCCCACAGCCTGCGCAGCCTGCAGGCGGCCGCGCAGCGCTGCAGCGGCCCCCTCCCCACAACGGCCGAGCTGCAGCAATGGGCCAAGCAGCAGCCGCAACTGGCCGCAGAGGCCGACTTCCGCGAGCTGCTGATCCAGCAATTGCTGGCCGCGGGCCTGCAGCTGCAGCAGCTGGGGGCGCGACTCAACCCGCCGCTGCAGGCGCTGGAGCTCAGCCTGGAGCAGCTGCTGGCCGCAGCAGCACCAGCAACAGCACCCCCGCAAAACCCAGCACCCCCGCCAACCACCCCGCCCAGCCGGGTTGATCCCCCTCCAGGCGGCTGAGCGCCAGAGCCAGCAATGGCGCGGTGGCCATCAAGCTCACCGCCAATGCGGCAGGCAAGGCCTTGAGGCTGGCCTGCTGCAGCACGATGCCGAGCGAGGTGCCCAGCAGGGTGGCCAGCAGCACCAAGGGCCAGCGCGGCCGGGCCGGCCGCGGGCGCTGCAGAGCAGGCAAGCGAACCCAGGGCAGCATCACCACCAGGGCCGCCAACAGCCGCAACGCGGCCGCCGGCAGCGGCAGGATCTCGCTCTGGGCCAGGGCCCAACGCGACAGGAGGGCGCCACTGAGCCCGCACAGCAGCGCCAGGGCAATGCACAGCAAGCCCAGCCCCTGCTGCGGCAAGCGGCCACCGGCCGGCGGCTGCTGACGGGCAACGATCAACACCGCCAGAGTGATCAAAGCCAAGCCCAGCCACTGCAGCGGCAGCAGCGTCTCGGCCAGGGTGAGCTGGGCCAGCAGCGCCGAGACTGCCGGACCACCGGCATCGAGGGTGAGGCTGCGGCGTGTGCCCAGGCGTCTGAGCGCCGCAAAGTAAAAGCTGTCGCCCAGGGCGATCCCAAGGGCACCACTGAGGAGCAAAGCCAGCAGGGCCACGGGCGACACCCCCTGAAACGCCCCCGGCAGCAGCAGGGCCGGCAGCAGCGTCAGCGCCCCGATCAGGTTCTTGAGCAGGTTGAGCTGCAGCGCTGACAACGAGGTGGGCACCCGCCGCCAGAGGCCGCTGGCCAGGGTCCAGCACAGGGCCGCCAACAGGGCGGCAACCACACCCATCAACATGGGTGAACCAAGGGCCCCAGCAACGCAACCGCCATGGACACGATCAGCGACGCACTCAGTTTCTTCCGCCTGAGCTGTGGCCGCTGGCGCTCCCAGCGCTCCCAGCACCACCTGCTGCACCGCCAGGCGGAGGCGGGGCTCTCAATTGTGGAGGTGGCGATGGTGGAACTGGGGGATCCACGGCTGGAGACCCTGGCCAAGGCCCACGGCCGCGATCCTGCCGAGGTGATCGGCGGCTGCCAGGTGCGCTGGAGTGCCTCCATGGCCTGGGATCGCGAGGGGGAAAGCCATGAAAATGAAGCGGTGTTCGGCCTGATCCCCACCGATGGGGGCCTGGGCCGCGAGGGGCTGCAGCTGCGGGATCGCGGCTACGCCGAAACCGCACCGGCCCTGGGGCATTTCCGCCTCGATGAAGACAACAGCCTCTGGCTCAGCACCAGCTACGAAACGATGAACGCCGCTGAGCGCTTCTGGTTCGCTGGCCCCAACACGCGCCTGCGCACCAGCACCGTGGAAGGGCTCTCCAACACCGCCTCGCTCTGCGTGGAAACCCGAATCCTTGACACCGACTCCGTGGTGAACGCCGCCGCTGACCTGGCCCAGGCCAGTTCGCTGCTGGGCTGGTAGGAGGCTGGGCCCCACTCACAGAACGTTACGGACTGTGAGTGCCTGAGGGGGGCGGCGCGTCGGGATTGAAGGTGACTTCTACGATCATGGCCGTTGGATGCTGAGCACGCGTGGCCCTGCCTCTTCTGAAATACGCACCCACCTCGCAGAATTCGCGGGTGGAGCCCTTCCGGGTTGGGTCCGATGAAGATCCCAAGGCCGCATCCATGGATAAGGCCATGGATCGGGAAGACCAGAACTTCGTGATCGAATCGGCCTACCGCCAGATCTTCTTCCACGCCTTCAAGGTCGACCGCGACCGCACCCTGGAATCCCAGCTCCGGGACGGCCAGATCACCGTGCGTGATTTCATCCGCTCGCTCTGCCTCTCCGACACTTTCACCCGCAGCTTCTACAACCTCAACAGCAACTACCGGGTGGCCCGCCATCTGGTTGAGAAGCTGCTCGGGCGCCCCACCCATGGCAAGTCCGAGGAGATCGCCTGGTCTGCGGTGATCATGACCAAGGGCGTCAAGGGCGCCGTGGATCAG
>JAYKIT010000035.1:0-3354 GCA_035285765.1 Synechococcus sp.
ATTTCCAGCAGCACTGGCACGCCACTGGCCAACTGCTGCTCCACCGGCTGACGGGGGGTGCCGTAGCTGTTGCCCGCGAAGCTGGCCCACTCCAACAGGCCCCCACTGGCCACCAGCTGCTGAAAGCTCTCCTGGCTGTGGAAGAAGTAGTGCACCCCCTCCTGCTCACCAGGGCGGGGCGCCCGCGTGGTGGCCGATACCGACAACCACAACTGGGGATGCCGCTCCCGCAACAACGCCACCAGGGTGCCCTTACCCACACCGCTGGGGCCGCTGAGCACCGTGAGCTGGGGTTGGCTGGGCGTAGGGGTCATCTGGGGGATGCAACAGGCCTAAAGGCGAAACTAGGCCGCGGATGCCGAGGCCGATGCAACCGCAAGACACCACGGCCCTGCAGGGGGTGGTGCAGGAGCTCAGCCCCCTGCTGATCCCCTCCCGCTTTGAGAAGGCGCAGCAGCCCAGCCCCACCGCCGTGCAACTGGGCTTCCGCACCCTGCGTCAGCGGGTGTGGCTGGAATTGCACTGGCAGGCCGATGGCGCCCGTTTCCACGCCGTGCCCGCTCCGCCCCGCAGTGGCGAGGGCAGCACCCTGGCGCAGCAGCTGCAACACGGCCTCTCGGGCCTGGCCCTGGTGCGGCTGGAGCAGCCCCCCTGGGAGCGGGTGATCGAACTCGGTTTTGCCCAAAGGCCCGGAGCGCCGGAACAGCGCCGCCTGGTGCTGGAGCTGATGGGGCGCCACAGCAACCTGTTCCTGCTCGATGAACGCGGGGTGGTGGTGGCCACCGGCCGCCAGGTGCGCGAGCACCAATCCCGCCTGCGACCGATCGGCACCGGCGATGCCTACAGCCCGCCACCAGCGCTGCAGGGGGCCATTCCCGATCCAGCTGAAGCCCAGGCCAGCTGGCAAAAGCGGCTGCAACTGCTGCCGCTGCCCCTGGGCAAGGCCCTGATGGACAGCTATCGCGGCATCAGCCCCGCCCTGCGCAACCAACTGCTGCAAACCGCTGAACTCGATGGGCAGGAGCTGGTCAGCGAGCTTGAGCCCAGGGAGTGGCAGCAGCTGTATGGGGCCTGGCAGCAGTGGCTGCAGGCCCTCCAGGCCCCCTTGCAGTTCTGCGCGCAGGGCAGCGGCTACCGCTGCTGGAGCCCAGAGGCCCCCTCTGCAACCAGCAGCGGCGAGCCACTGGCGTTCAACCTGGCGCTGGCCCACTACTACGGCGAAGGCCAGCGCCGGCAGCAGTTCCAACGCCGCAGCCAGCAGCTGAAGCAGCAACTGCAGCAACTGATCAACAAGGAGGAGCGCGAACGCGAGCGCCAGCAGCAGCTGCTGCAACGCAGTGAGGATGAAGGCCTGCTGCAGAAGCAGGCCGATCTCTTGCTCTGCCGGCCTGATGTGAACAGCAGCGGCCATCAGCAACTGCGCCTGGCCGATCCAGAGGGGGGCCCGGATCTGGAGCTGCAGCTCAACCCCCAGCTCAGCCTGGTGACCCAGGCCCAGAAGCTGTACCAACGGGCCCGCAAGCTGCGCCGCTCGGTGGCGGCGATCGAACCACGGCTGCAGCTGCACCGCCAGCGCCTGGAACTGCTGGAGAACAGCCGCCTGCAGCTGGAGCTGGCCGAGCAGGGCGATGCCGAGCTGCTGGAGGCCCTGGCGGAGGACCTCACCCCCTTCCTGGAGGCCCGCCGCAGCAACCACAGCCAGCGCCGGGAACGGGAACGGCAGGGGATACCCCAGCCCCTGGAGCTCAGCAGCCCCGATGGACTGCGCCTGCTGGTGGGGCGCAACCACCTGCAAAACGATTGGATCAGCTTCCGCCAGGCCCGCCGCGGGGATCTCTGGTTTCATGCCCAGGAGCAACCCGGCAGCCACGTGGTGCTCAAAGGCTCCGAAGGGCTGGTTGGTGATAGCGATCTGCAGGCTGCCGCCGATCTGGCTGCGCACTTCAGCCGCAGCCGCGGCAACCGCAAGGTGCCGGTGGTGATGGTGCCGGTGGAGCAGCTGCAACGCATCCCCGGCATGGGGCCTGGGCTGGTGCGGCATGGCGGCGGCGATGTGCTCTGGGGAGAACCCGATCGCGCCGCGGCCCTGCTGCCTACCCTGACCCGATGACTGCCTTCAACCCGCCTCCCCAGCCGGATCCGGAGTTTCCCGGTGAGGTGGAGATGAGCTTCAGCGATCACCTCGAAGAGCTGCGCTGGCGGCTGCTGCGCAGCCTGGCAGCGGTGGTGATCGCAGCGGCGGGTTGTTTGGTGTTTGTGCGGCCGCTGGTGCGGCTGCTGGAGCTGCCGGCCCACGGCATGCGCTTCCTGCAGCTGGCACCGGGGGAGTTTCTCTTTGTTTCGCTCAAAGTGGCGGGCTACGCCGGCCTCAGCCTGGCGCTGCCCTACGCCCTCTACGAGGGACTGGCCTTCGTGCTGCCTGGCCTGAGCCGCAGTGAACGCAAATTGGTGGCACCGGCGGTGGCCGGATCAGCGGTGCTGTTTCTGCTGGGCCTGGCCTTTGCCTGGTGGGCCCTGGTGCCGGCAGCCCTGCGCTTTTTGATGAGCTACGGCGCCGATGTGGTGGAACCGATCTGGTCGATCGAGCGCTACCTCGATTTCGTGCTGCTGTTGATGGTGGCCACCGGGCTGGCCTTCCAGTTGCCGGTTCTGCAGCTGCTGCTGGGAGCCCTGGGGCTGGTGAATTCGCGCACGATGCTGCGGGGCTGGCGCCTGGTGGTGCTGCTCTCGGCCGTGGCCGGGGCGGTGCTCACCCCTTCCACCGATCCGGTCACGATGCTGCTGCTCAGCGGTGCCATCACCGGCCTCTACCTGGTGGGGGTGCTGCTGGTGAAGCTCACAGAAGGAATTCGCTCAGCCGTCCCTGATCCGGCAGCGGGAAGCTGAGGGCCTTGCCCAGGCGCGGTTTGTCGCGGGTGTTCAGCAACCACTGGCGCAGATCGTCGGCCACGCCGAGCGCGTTGAGCTGATCCACCAGCTCCTCCAGCCGCGCCATGTATTCCTCTTCTGTAAAGGGGAACGACTGCTGCTCCTGATAGCCCCACATCACCTGGAAATAAAGGCGGCCAGCACGGCGGCGCAGCTGCAGGTCGTAGCTGGCGCCCCAGCGCTGACGCAGGGTGGTGAGCAACTCAGCGGCGGTCAGCGGCACGGCGGGGCTGGAGGGGGCGATTCACAGCATGGCTGAGCCCAGCCAGAGGCCAGTCGTCGCAAAGCGTTATGGGCCGCGATAGGTCCATAATGGTCGCCACTTGTGGCGGCGTGCCTTCCCCCATGACCCAGATCCCTGCAAAGGACGTGCCCGGAATGGGGCGTCGGCAGTTCATGAATCTGCTGACCTTCGGGTCGGTCACC
>JAYKIT010000036.1:0-7397 GCA_035285765.1 Synechococcus sp.
TGCGCCAGTGGGGCGCTGCGGCGCCGCTGAGTGTTCCGCCGCTGGCGTTCCCGCTGTTGGAGGCCCAGTGCCTGATCACCCTCAACCGCGATCAAGAGGCGCGCGATTGCCTGGTGGATCAGCCCCAGCAGGGGCAGGTGTTGGAGCTGTTGGCGCAGCTGGCCAGCCGCGCCGGTGAGCACCAGCGCAGCGCTGCGCTGTTGGAGCAGCGCTACCGCGAATGCCCCTCAGAACCTGATCTGGCTTATCCGCTGGCGATCGAGTTGCTGCGCCTGGGCCGCTGGTCTGAGGCCTGGCCCCTCTATGAGCAGCGTTTTCAGTGCTCCTTTGCCAGCAGTTTTCTGGCGCCGGGTTTTGCGCCCAAGGCCAGTGATCTCTCCCCTGCTTGCCGCCATGTGGTGGTGTTCAGCGAGCAGGGGTTTGGCGATGCCGTGATGCTGGCCTCGATGCTGCCTGATCTGCAGCAGCAGGCTGCTTCGGTGCGCGTGATCGCGGAGCCGCGCCTGGTGCCTTTGCTTGCGGCCTCCTTCCCCCAACTGGCGGTGGCTTCCGCTATCGATGCCGCCTGTTTTGAAGCCGCTGATTCCTGTTACGGCATCGGCAGCCTGGGCCGGTTTTATCGCCCCAGCCCCGAGCATTGTCCTGGTACCCCCTATCTCCAGGTGCCTGAGGCCGATCGCTTGCACTGGCGCCAGCAGCTGGCGGCCCTCGGTTCTGGGCTCAAGATCGGCTTGGCCTGGCGTGGGGGTGGCGCCATGCAGCAACATCAGCGCCGCTCGCTTGAGCTGCTGCAACTGCTCCCTGTGCTGCAGCAGCCCGGGGTGCATTGGGTGAATCTTCAATACCGCCACAGCCCAGCGGAGCTGGCGCAATTGCAGGCCAGCCATGGTGTTGGGATTCATCACTTCGCTGGCATCACCGAGGATCTGCTGGCCACCGCTGCACTCACCCAGGCCCTGGATCTGGTGATCACCGTGCAGCAAACGGCGCTGCACATCGCTGGTGCCATCGGCACGCCCGCCTGGGTGCTGTTGCCCATGGCACCGGAGTGGCGCTACGGCATCGAGGGCTCCCGCATGCCCTGGTACAACTCGGTGGAATTGTTCCGCCAGAGCAAGCTCGGTGATTGGGCGGGGCCGATTGAGCAGATCCGCCAGCGCCTGCAGCTGCTGGTGCAACGCGCTGATGGTCACAATGGAGCCCACAGCTGACCTGCTGCCGCGCAATGGCCATTGCTCCTGATATCACCACCCTTGTGGGCCACACCCCCTTGGTGCGGCTCAATCGGTTGCCGCAGGAGGCCGGTTGCGTGGCCGAGATCGTGGCCAAGCTGGAGAGCTTCAACCCCACCGCCTCGGTAAAAGACCGCATCGGTGTGGCGATGATTCGTGATGCCGAAGCGGCCGGGCGCATCAGCCCCGAGCGCACCGTGCTGGTGGAGCCCACCAGCGGCAACACCGGCATCGCCCTGGCCATGGTGGCCGCCGCCAGTGGCTACCGGCTGATCCTGATCATGCCCGACACCATGAGCCAGGAGCGCCGCGCCATGCTGCGGGCCTATGGCGCTGAACTGGAGCTCACCCCAGGCTCAGAGGGCATGAAGGGGGCCATCAACCGCGCCCGTGAGCTGGCCGCTGAACTGCCCAATGCCTACCTGCTGCAGCAGTTCTCCAATACCGCCAACCCGGCCATTCATGTGGCCACCACCGCCGAGGAGCTTTGGGCCGATACCGATGGCCGCATCGATGCCCTGGTGGCCGGCGTGGGCACCGGTGGCACCATCACCGGTTGCGCGGAGCTGCTCAAGCAGCGCAAACCCAGCTTCCAGGCCTTTGCCGTGGAGCCCAGCGCCAGCCCCGTGCTCAGCGGCGGCTCCCCCGGCCCCCACCGCATCCAGGGCATCGGCGCTGGCTTTGTGCCCGAGAACTACCACGCCTCCTTGATTGATGAGGTGCTCCAGGTGGATGACACCGAGGCGATGGTGATGGGGAGGCGTCTGGCCCGCGAGGAGGGCTTGCTCTGCGGCATCAGCAGCGGCGCCGCGGTGGTGGCGGCCCTGCGCCTGGGCCAGCGCCCCGAGATGGCCGGCAAGCTGATCGTGGTGGTGCTGGCCAGCTTCGGTGAGCGCTACCTCAGCACGCCGATGTTCACTGAACTGCAGGCCTGATGGCGGCCGATCCCTACCGGGTGCTCGGCGTGGCCCCGGGGGCATCGGCAGCGGAGATCAAATCGGCCTACAGGGCCCTGGTGAAGCAGCATCATCCCGATACCGCCGAAGCCGGTGGGGTGGATCCGGAGCGCATCTTGGCCATCAATGCCGCCTGGGAGGTGTTGGGTGATGCTGAGGCGCGCCAACGTTTTGATGCGGGGCGTGGTCAGCGGGCGGCCCGTGGCACGGCCAGTGCCCATGCGGCATCCCCATCAAGGCGGCGCAGTGCCGCTGCGGATGCCGATCTGGAGCGTTGGTTGCTGCAGGTGTACGGCCCGATGGATCGCCTGCTGGGCCAGGTGCTGGAGCCCTTTGCCGCCCAGCTCAAGGCTCTCTCCGCTGATCCCTACGACGACGCGCTGATGGAGGCCTTCTGCGCCTATCTCGAGCGCAGCCAGCAGAAGCTGGAGCAGGCCGAGGCGCTCTATCGCTCAATGGTGTGCCCGGCCACGGCCCAGGGCTTTGGCCTCAGCGTGTATCACCTGCTCGCTGAAGTGCAGGATGCCGTGGCGGAGCTGGAGCGCTACTGCGCCGGCTACGTGGATGATTACCTGCGCGATGGCCGCGAGATGTTGCGGGAAGCCAGCCTCAGGCGCGGGCGGTTGCAGGATCAGCTGCCGGCGTAGGCCTCGAGCTGATCGGTGCGCAGCCAGATATCGGGCACGGGCTGGCGGAAGCGCAGCTGGGCGAAATCCCCCTGGATGGCGAGCACTTCACCAGGCCCCTCCAGCAGATAGGCGGGGGGGTCGCCGGCGCTGGCCTTGGCCTCCAGGCTGTCGATGTAGGCCTCACGGTTCACGCGGATCAGGCTGCCTTTTTTGATGGCATCCGCCATGGCCATTTGTTCAGATGGCGCCAGGCTAAGGGGACAGCCTTAGCCCTTTTCCCCATGACCGAGGCCTTGGCCAGCTATCTGCTGGTGTTTGGGGTCCTCTTGATTGCGGCCAGCTATCTCGATCGCATCAGTGAACGCTTGCAGCTGCCCGGGGTGCTGCTGGTGCTGCTGCTCGGGCTGCTGGCTGACAACAACCTCAGCGCCCTGCCGGGCGAAACGCCGCCGTTGCTGAGCCTGGCCAATGCCGCCGATCTGGCCCAGGTGGCGGTGGGGGTGGTGCTGTTCCATGCCGGGTTGGGCACCAACTGGCGCGAGTTTCGCGGTGTGCTGCGCCCTGGGCTGCGCTTGGCGCTGATTGGTTCGTTGATCACCGCCTGGCTGCTGATGCTGGTGATCCATGCCCTGCAGGTGGAGACCCTCACCTCGGTGTCTCCAGGCTGGGGGCCAGCGTTGTTCATCGGCGCCATGGTGTGCAGCACCGATGCCTCAGCAACCTTGGCGGTGTTGAGGCCTGTGGCTCCGCGGTTGCCCAAGCGTTTGCTGGATCTGCTCGAGTGTGAGTCGGGCATCAACGATCCGGTGGCGGTGGTGCTGGCCCAGTTGGGTTTGGTGATTGCGGCCGGTGCTCTGCTGGCTCCCGCGGCGGATCCCCCGGCTGCCGGGGCGGAGTGGCTGCTGGCGGGGCCGCGCTTGTTCACCCAGGTGATTCGCCAGTTCGGCCTGGGTGCTCTGATCGGCACGCTGGTGGGCACGGTGGCGGCACGGCTGCTGGAACAGCGGCCTGATGATTGGGCCCGCCAGGGGCAGCAGCACCGCCCGGTGCTGGCTTTGGCCGTGATTGTTTTGCTGCTGGGCGGCACTCGGCTGCTGGGCGGCAGCGATTTGCTGGCGGCCTTCATTGCCGGGCTGGTGATCGGCAACAGCCCTGAGATGCAGGAGCAGCGCCTCGATCTGGAGCAGGCCACCGGCAGCTATCTCAAGTTGGCGGAACTGCTGCTGTTTCTCTGTATGGGGTTGGTGGTGGAACCGGGTGAGGTGCTGCTGCTCTTGCCCTGGACCCTGCTGCTGTTTGTGTTGATGCAGCTGATGCGGTTGGTGGCGGTGGTGCCGCTGCTGCAGGGTGCCTTCACGCCCCAGGAGCAGGTGTTTGTGGGCTTTAGCGGCCTGCGCGGGGCGGTGCCGATCGCCCTGGCCATCACGGCAGCAGCCCATCCCACCGTTGGCCCGGCGTGGGGCCGGCACATGCCACCTTTGGCCCTGGGGTTGGTGCTGCTGGGGTTGGTGCTGCAGGGTTCGCTCCTGGTGCCCTTGGCGCGGCGGCTGCGCCTGGTGCAGCAGAGCTAAGGTCCGCCCCGGATGGCGAGAGTGTGATGCGTTTGCTGCTGCTGGGGTGCACCGGCTGTGTGGGCCGTGAGCTGGTGCCCATGCTCCAGGCGGCCGGCCATAGCCTCACTGTGGTGAGCCGCCGTGCCCGCCGCCTGGCTGGGGTGGATCTGATCGAGGCCGATCCGGCCCTGGCCGCCAGCTGGGCGCCGGGCACCCCGTTGCGCCGTGTCTTGGAGCAGGCCGAAGGGGTGGTGAATCTGGCTGGTGAGCCCATTGCCGAGAAGCGCTGGACACTGGCCCATGTGCAACTCCTGCACAGCAGCCGGCTCAATACCACCCGCCAGCTGGTGGCGGCGATCAAGGCCAGCCCCATCCCGCCCCAGGTGCTGGTGAGTGCTTCGGCCATTGGCTTCTATGGCAGCAGCCTCAGCGCCCGTTTCAGCGAATCCAGCCCTGCTGGCGCTGATGTGCTGGCCGGGCTCTGCCAGCAATGGGAGGCCGCGGCAGCGGAGGTGCCTGATGGCACCCGTTTGGTAATCCCCCGCATCGGCATCGTGCTGGCGGCCGATGGAGGCGCCTTGGCCAAGATGCTGCCGATCTTCCGCCTTGGCTTCGGTGGGCCGATCGGCAGCGGCCAGCAGTGGATGAGCTGGATTGCCCGCACCGATCTCTGCCGCCTGATCAGCACCGCCCTGGTGGATGGCAGTTACCAGGGCACCTACAACGCCACGGCTCCGCAGCCGGTGTCGATGCGGCAGTTCTGCACGCAGCTGGGCAAAGCCCTCAATCGCCCAAGCCTGCTGCCGGTTCCGGGGCCGGTGCTCAAGCTGCTGCTGGGTGATGGCGCCAAGGTGGTGCTGGAGGGTCAGCAGGTTTTGCCGCAAAAGTTGGAGCGGGAGGGTTTTGACTTTGCAGAACCAGAGCTGGCTGGATGCTTAACATCGCTGCTGTGAACGCCGCTGCACCTCCCGGGTTGTTGGTTTTAGGACCCGGGAGTTTTGGCGAGCTCGCTGAATCCGGACGTTTGGCCAGCCTGCGTTTACGGGTTGTGCCGCTCGAGCGGGCTGCACGGCAGCTGGGCTGGAAAGTGTGGCGCCCAGCCACGCTTCAAGAGGCTTGGACATGCCTCCAGCAGCAGGGCTTGAAAGTTGTTTATTTCGGTAAGTGGTCACCTCCGCCAACTGCCGAGACCACCGCGGCAACCACGCAGTTTTTTGAGGCGTTCCTCAATCAGATCCAGCCCCAGCTCAAGGCCACGATCCTGTTCGATTGCTGTGAAAACAGTTTTCAGCAAGGGGTTTGGCATCGCGATTACGCCTGTTTTTGGGCTGCACAAGCGGATGTCTGCATCGCTTCGACAGACGCGTTGGCCAGGGAAGTCTTGCCAAACCAGGTTGGCCCAGCGTGCCGAGTGGTTTCTATTGGCGATTGTGCAGAACAGCTTGCTGCGCCGACTGCCTTTGGAGATAGGCCGGGTTTGGCGTGGTTTGGCCATGACGCCAACTTTCAGGCGCTATTGGATCAGGCGTTGGCCCATGCCCCAGTGGCGGTTGAGCTCTCTGTGGTGACCCGTGCTGCAGTGTTGCGAGAGCGATTGCAACGAGAGGGCTTGTTACAGCGTTTTGAGGATTGCTTTGAAGCTGTGCACTGGCACGAATACCTCAATCCACCGCAACTGGTTCAGCAGCTCGATGGTGCTGGCAGCGTGGTGCTGCCCGTGGATCGAGAGGATCCCCGCAAGCGCTACAGCAGCCACAATCGACTGACCACCGCGTTGCTGCTTGGGAAGAGGGTGTACGCCTCACCCATTCCTGCCTATGAACCTTTCTCCGATTGCGTGGTCCTCGCCGACGATCCTCTTGGCGCTTTTTTGATGGATCAGCGCCCTGACCCGATTGACATGGCGGCGTTACAGCAGCGGATTAGAGCTTCTTTTTCTCCTGAAGTGATTGAACGCTGCTACCAGCAATTACTGCTTGACGTCGCTGCCACCAGCCCAGGACCCCGCTGATTAGAGCGGCGGCCATCAGCAGCCCGATCGCTGGCGTGAACAGTGGATCCCAGAGCCGCTGGAACAGGGCCAGCGGTTGATGCAGGCCGCGGGCTTCACAGATCACGGCGGTGAGAAACCAGAACGCCCCGGCGATCACCACGAACACATCGGCCACCAGCAGCCGATCGAGCCAGAGCTTGAGTGCCTGCATCAACCTTGTGTGAGCGCTTCCAGGATCGCCTGGGCCATGCGCTCGGTGCCGCCGCTGCTGCCAAGCCGTTGCAATCCCTCCTGGCGGTAGCGCGCCAGCTCCTGCTCAGGCAGCGTCAGCAGCTGCTCCAGCAGCTGGGCGCTGGCACGCAAGGTGGCGGGATCATCCACAGCGCCAGCGGCGCAATGCACCGCTGGGCCCAGCAGGCGCCGCTGGGCTTCAGCGAAACCTGCTGTGAACTGGGGGCCATGGCCCGCCAGCTGCAGCACCGGAATCCCCAGCCCCACCGCCTGCTCGCTGGCGGTGCCCGCCATGGAGATCACCACCTGGGCCTGGGGCAGCAGCGTGGCAAAGCGGCCCCAGTGCCCTTCCAGCCGCAGCGTTCCGCGCCGTAGCACCAGGCGGTTGCTGCTGCTCTCCCCCGGCTCCAGCTGCCAGCCCCGCTGCAGCGCCAGTTCGGCCACCGCCGTTGAATCCAGCTCCCGCACCAGCGCCGCTGAGAAGCGTTGCCCCGCTAAAGCAGTTGGCAGCTGCTCCAGCAGGGCCAGCATCCGCGCCAGGTTCTCTCTGGCTTCCGGCAGGCGGCTGCCCGGTAGCAGCAGCACCCCCGCCCGCGGCCCCGTGGCCTGGGCTTCCGCGATGCCCTCCATGAAGGGGTTGCCGAGGAACTGCACCTGCCGCCGCAGCTGCTCGCTTAGATCGCTGGCGCTGAGGGCATCACGGCTGAACACAGCGCGGGTGCGGCCGCTGGCCAGGCAGGCGCCACAGGGCCAGGGCAGCCGCAGCCGCCCCTCGTAATGGCTGGAGTAGGCCACCAGGTAGG
>JAYKIT010000037.1:0-6949 GCA_035285765.1 Synechococcus sp.
GGCTTCAGTGGCCTAGAGCGCTGGGTGCTGGAACAACTGCGGGTGCAGTGGGCCCATCCGGCTTTTTCCAGCATTGCCTCGTTCCGCACCAATCTGGAAGCGAGCCCCGTGGCACTCGAGAAGCTCACCACCGGCGACTGGAGCCGTGAAACCCTGCCCTCCTGGTGGGAATCCATCTGGGAAGGGGTGCGCCGGCCAGGAGCCGTGCTGAGCCTTGGTCCTGGGGCCGTGATTAAGGGGTTACGCGAAATCCCCACCCTGCTGCTCATGCACTGGGCCTTCAGCCGCGGCCTCATGCAATTCGGCCTGTTCAGGGCGACACGGTGTCGTCAGTGATCGGATAGGTGCCAAACCAGCTCAGCCGCTCGCAGAGGGGCAGCAAGGCCTGGCGCAACTGCTCCACCAGGGGCGCCACCACCAGGGCGTCGCCGCGGGTTTCCAGATCCACAAAGAACACGTACTCGCCAAGCTCACGCTTGGACGGCCTTGATTCAATCCGGCTCATGTTGAGCTCACGGGCCGCAAAAATATGCAGCGCCTCCAGCAGGGCACCGGGAGCATTGGCCTTGAGGGAGAACGCCAAACTGGTGCACTGCACCGAAGCAGCCGTGAGCTGAGGGGTGCGTCGCAGCAGCAGAAAACGGGTGCAATTGCCTGGTTGATCATTGATCGGATACGCCAGCTCCGCCACCCCTTGATCCTGGCCCGCACGGCGCGAGGCCACGGCAGCGCGGAAGCGTGAGCCCTGCACCAACCGTGCCGCCTCAGCAGTGGAACTGGTGGGCAGCTGCAGGGCATGGGGCAGATGCTGCTGCAGCCAAGCGGCACATTGAGCCAGGGCCTGCGGATGGGAGAGCACCTCGGTGATCTGGGCCAGCGAGCCATCACTGAGCAGGGCATGGCGGATGGGCAGGATCAAGGCCTGTTGAATGCCCAGGGCACCGGCAGGACTCTGCACCGATTGCCAGAGCAGATCCAGGCAGCTGGTCACCCCCCCTTCCACCGAGTTCTCCACCGGCACCACCGCCCCATCCACCTCACCGGCAAGCAGGGCATTCACCACCGCGCGGATGGTGGGCTGGGGACAGAGCCTGGCCTGCTGGGAGTCATTGAGGGCCGCCAGGCGATGGCAGGCCTGCTCGCCATAGGTGCCTGCTGGGCCCAAAAAGGCCAAGGCATTGAACATCGGCACAAGCGCTGCGGTGATGCTCGATAGGATCCCACCGCATCCGCACACGGTCGATGGCCCTGGCCTTCCAAGCGGCACAGAGCCTGGATCTTCCCGTCAACAGTGGCGGTGCTGATCTGCCGGCCTATCTGCAGCAGGAAGCCCGCGTGGTGGGAGCCCTGCTGAGTGCCGACCAGCTGATCGAACTCGCACCGGGCCACTACCGCTACAGCGTGCGACCACTGCAACTCTTTCAGTTGCGCATTCACCCCACCGTGGATCTGGCGGTGCAAAGCACGCCGGGCCGCATGGAACTCAACTCAATCGATTGCAACCTCGAGGGGGTGCCAGGGCTGGCCGATGACTTCCGCCTCACCCTGCGCTCCTGGCTGCAAGCCCAGGGCGATGGCCTGGTGGGCGAAGCCCAGCTCGGCGTGGAGGTGTCACAACCCAGCGTGCTGCGGCTGATTCCTGCTCGGGTCCTCGAGAGCACCGGTGAATCCCTGCTCAACGGGATCCTGCTCACGATCAAAGGCCGGGTGGGGCACCAGCTGGTGCAGGATTTTCAGCACTGGCGCCGCCAGCTGGCTGCCTGAGCTCCGCAGACAAGAAGCTGAGCCGATGCATGGGTGTTGGCCCCAGGCGCAGCAGCGCGTCGCGATGTTCACGGGTGCCATAACCCTTGTGCTTGGCCAAGCCATAGCCGGGCCAACGCTGCTCAAGGCGTTGCAGCAGGGCATCACGCCCCTGCTTGGCCAGGATGCTGGCGCAGGCGATTGTGAGGCAGTGGCGGTCGCCAGCCACCACACACTCCTGGGAACCAGGCCAGGGGCGCAGGGGGAGAGAACCATCCACCAGCAGATGGGCCGGCGGCTGTTGGAGCCGCTGCAGGGCCCGCAACATGGCCAGCTCCGTGGCCACCCGGATGCCCTTGGCATCAATCTCCTGGGCTGAAGCCTGGCCGTAGCCAAAGGCCAGCAGCTGGCTTTCGATCACCGGCAGCAAGGCAGCCCGTCGTTTGGCACTGAGTGCCTTGCTGTCGGTGACCCCCAGGGAACGCAACCCCTCAAAGGCCTGGGGTGGCAGCACCACGGCGGCCGCCCAAACGGGCCCGAACAAGCAACCACGGCCCACTTCATCCACCCCGGCCAGCTGAGCCAGAGCCAGGCCCGCCTGGGCGGCGATGCCATGCTCCAGCAGCGGCGGCAGGGTTTTGGGCCGGCGGGGCATCAACCCGCCGAGGAACGGCGGCGGCGGCGGCGGGGTTCGCCATCGGCAGCCGGCTCAGGCTCGGGCTCAGCGTTGAGCTCAACCACCGCCGGCTCCGGTTCGGGCTCAGATTGCGGCTCCAGATCAGCGTTGACCTCAGCATTGAGCTCAATGGCAGGGGGCAACTCCACCAGGGGCTGCTCCTCAATGATCACAGGCAAGGGGGTGAGTTCGAGCGGGGTGATCTCCACTGGAATCGAGCTGCGACTGTCGCGCGATGACTCGCCCGCCGTGGCGGCGCCATGGCCCGCAGTGGCACCACCACCACCACCGCCTCGGCCACCACGGCGGCGGCGGCGGCCGTTGGAAGCGGCCAGCTCCTGCCGTGCCGTGTCCAAAATGGCGTCCGCGTCTTCGCCGGGGCGAACCACACGCACAATCACGTTGTCGAGATCCTCAGGAGCAGGATCCGCGAGAAGGGCGGGATTGAGCCCCAGCCAGCCGAACACCAGCTCCTGGTTGGCATCCATCGGCACAGCCACCACTTCAGGGTCCTGACGGCGCGACTCCGAAGCCGGAGCGGTGGCCTGGCCATTGCTGCTGCCGGGCAGCTCCTGCTCGGTGGCAATGGTGTCGAAAGGCTCGCCAACCGAGGAGCCACCACCACCGCGCCCACCGCGCCGGCGGCGGCGGCCACCGGCATCGCCTGCACTGGGGCTCGACACTTCAGCGCGGGCCGAGGCCACCGAACGCACCAAGCCGGGCAGGGCCGCCAACGGTTGCAGCGAATCCTTGCCGGGCAGGGTGACCACATGGCCGAGCCCTCCGCAGCTGGGGCAAGCGCGCCCGAACAACTCATAGATGTTCTGACCTTGGCGCTTGCGGGTCAGCTCCACCAAACCCAGCTCAGTGATCTGGGCGATCTGGGGGCGAGCCTGGTCGTCGCGCATCGCCTGGGTGAAGTGCTCAAGCAGCATCAACTGATCGCGGCGCGACTCCATGTCGATGAAGTCGATGATCACCACGCCACCGATGTTGCGCAGCTTCAGTTGCCGGGCAATTTCGGTGGCAGCCTCGCAGTTGGTCCAAAGCACGGTTTCGCGAGCGTTGGCCGAACGGGTGAAGGAACCGGAGTTCACATCCACCACCGTGAGAGCTTCGGTGGGCTCAATGATCACGTAACCGCCGGAGGGCAGATCCACCCGGGGCTTGAGGGCATCGCGAATGGCTGCGTTGACCTTGTAGTGCTCAAGGATCTCGCCCGCATCCTCGTGATGCTCCACCAGCAGGTTGCTGTGATCGGGGCCAAGGAACGCGTTGACCCTGGCCACCGCATCCTGGGAATCCACCACCACACGCAGCACATCGGTGCTGTAGAGATCGCGCAGCACACGATGAATGAAGTCTTCATCGCGGTTGAGCAGCACGGGGGGCTGGGCCGATTCAGCGGCCTGCTGAATCGCTTCCCACTGGCGCAGCAACGACTCGAGGTCGTCGATGATCTGCTCTTCGCTCACCCCTTCGGCCTCGGTGCGCACCAAGAGACCAGCACCGGGGGGCTTGATCAGCACCGCCAGGGCCCTGAGGCGATTGCGCTCGGATTCGCCGCTGATGCGACGCGACACATTGACGCCCTGGCCATGGGGCTGCAGCACCAGGAAGCGACCAGGCAGGGAAAGATTGCCGGTGAGCCGAGGGCCTTTGGTCCCGGTGGGCTCCTTCATCACCTGCACCAGCACCTTCTGGCGCGGCTCGAGCAGCTCGGTGATCCCGGCGCCGCCTTTGCGTAAGCGCAGCGGCCCGAGATCAGTGATGTGAATGAAGCCGTTTTTCTCGCTTTCGCCAATGTTGACGAAGGCGGCATCAATACCGGGGAGAACGTTTTCAACCGTTCCGAGGTACACATCACCGATCTGGTGACGCCCCTGGGCAACGATCAGTTCATCAACCCGTTCGTCGTTGAGAACTGCGGCGATACGCAGTTGCTCAGCGATGACGATCTGCTGTGGCATGGGCTGAGGTGACCCCTACGGGATCACCGAAAGGAGATAAAGAGACGGAAATGCTTTGCGGCGGTCAGCTGTTGGCTGCTGAAGCGGCGTTTCAAGGAAGGAACCTGGTGATATCAACAACAAGGCACCGAAAAACGGCACCACACCCTGTGAAAACCAGCTGAAGAGCCCTGGGGTCTGCTGCAGGCGCAGGGGAAGACGGAGTTGCAAAGCCCATGGACGAATCACGTCCCTCGGGCGGATCATCCGCCTTGATCGCAAGCTAGCACGACAACTTCAGGGCTTCACGGCTGAGTTGATCAAGCTGCAACATGCGTCCGGTGAGGGGCTCCAGCAGCTGCCGCAACTGATCCGGCTTCAAGCTGCGGCCGTTGGCCTGCACCCGGCTCTCCAACCCCACCAACGCCATGGTGCTGTCGCCGCCATGCCAGTGCAGATCCAGCAGCCAGGGGCGCAGATCGCGGCGGCGGCGGCGGCCCTGACGGTTCTCCTCCTCCAGCCACAGCTGCTCGGCCCCCAGAAGGGTGCCGAGCGCTTCCTGCCATTGGCGCTCGCTGATGGGGGGCTGGTTTGGAGCCAGCTGCAAGCGACAGCGCCAGTGGGCCTCACTGAGGGCCTGGGCCAGGGCCGGCCCATGCACCTCCACCACGTGGGCCTGGTGCAGCACCAACCCCGGCGGCAGCTCAGGGCCCAAGCGTTGCAGCAGCAGCTCGGGCTCCACCGGCTCGGTGAAAGTGAGATCAAGCCAGTCGCTGTGGGCCTCAGCCCCCAGCGGCAGGGCCAGGGCCAGCTGCAACCGCGGCAGCGGGTGGAAACCACCGGTGAAACTCACGGGCAGCTGGGTGCGCCGCAGAGCCCGCTCCAGCAACCGCACCAGATCCAGATGGCTGAGCAGCGCCATCTCACCGGTTTTGGCAAAACACACCCGCAGGCGCCCCCCCTGCGCACTGGGGGGCTTGCGCGGCGGCGCAATCGCAGGGATCGGCGGCGGCGGCACCACCACGTTGTGACCCAGGCCATCACCACAGACCCCGCAGTGACTGCAGCCATCAAAGGAGCAGTCGGGCACCACCACCGCCTCAAGGGCGCGTTCGAGATCCTCCTGCAGCCACTGTTTGCTCACGCCTGAATCAATGTGATCCCAGGGAAGGGGCTCAGCACAGCGCGCCCGCCGCTGTTCGGAACTCAGGGCCTGCAGTTCAGCCCAGTTGCCCATTTCCAGTTCGCGGTAACGCCCCCCGAGCCCAGCCGCATCGATGGCCGCTCGCCAAGCGCCGAACGTGCGTTCGATGTTGTCGAACCAGGCATCCATGCCAGCCCCAGCGCGCCAGGCCGCCTCAATCACGGGGGCCAGTCGCTGATCGCCCCGGCCGATGAAATCCTCCATCGCCGAAAGGCGCACATCGGTGTAGTTCACCTTGAGATAACGAACCCCGGCAAAGCGTTGCTTCAACAGGGCCTGCCGCCGCTGAAATTCCGCGGTAGACACGCTGTGCCACTGGAACGGGGTGTGGGGTTTGGGCGTGAAGTTGCTGATCGTGAGATTCAGCTCCAGGCGCCCGATGTCGCGCATCTCAAAGCGCAGGCGCTCCACCGTGTCGGCGATGCCATGCACATCGGCGTCGGTTTCACCCGGCAGGCCGATCATGAAATACAGCTTCACCTTGCGCCAGCCGTTGCGCATGGCCGTTTCGATGCCCTGGCTCAGCTCCTGATCGGTGAGGCCTTTATTGATGATGTCGCGCAGGCGCTGGGTGCCGGCTTCCGGGGCGAAGGTGAGCCCCCCCTGGCGGGTGCCGCCCAGGATGTGGGCAATGTTGTTATCGAATCGATCGATCCGCTGACTCGGCAACGACAGGCTCACGTTGTGCTCCTGCAGGCGGTTGCGCAGCTCCACCCCCACCGCCGGCAGGGCCAGGTAGTCACTGCAACTCAGTGACAGCAGTGAGAAATCGCTGTAGCCGGTGCGCACCATGCCGGTTTCCACCGCTTCCACCACCTCCTCGGGATCCACATCCCGGGCGGGACGGGTGAGCATCCCCGGCTGACAGAAGCGGCAGCCACGGGTGCAGCCACGGCGGATCTCCACCGTGAGCCGGTCGTGCACCGTTTCCACATGGGGCACCAGCCCCATCGCGTAGTGGGGCATCGGCGTGGCCACCCGGCGCACCACCCGGCGGGGCCCCAGGGCCGGCACGTACACACCGGGCACCTCCGCCAGATCAGCCAGCAACTGGCGACGGCTCAAACCCGCCGCCTTGCCCTCCTCGAGCACCAGGCCAATCTCCGGCAGCAGCTCCTCGCCATCACCGAGGGCGATGAAATCAAAAAAGGGGGCGTAGGGCTCCGGATTGCTGGTGGCGGTCTGGCCACCGGCAAAGATCAACGGCATCGCCCCGGCTTCGCCCAGGGGAGCATCGCTGCGGTCGTTGGCGTAGAGCGGCAGCCCGATCAGATCGAGCATCTCCAGCACGTTGGTGGCGCTGAGCTCGTAGCTGAGGCTGAAGCCGAGGATGTCGAACGCCGTGAGCGGGCGACGGCTCTCCACGGCAAACAGCGG
>JAYKIT010000038.1:0-5190 GCA_035285765.1 Synechococcus sp.
AGGAAGCGGGCGGGAATGATCCGATCGGTGTCGATGTCATTGCCGCGCAGCACCACTGGCCGCCCCTGCACGGCATGGATCGGGCCGGAAGGCATGGATGCGGTCATGGGTCAGGCGGTGAGGAGCGAGCGAACATCGCTGACGCAGCCGTTGATGGCGGCGGCTGCCACCATCGCCGGGCTCATCAGCAGGGTGCGGCCGGAGGCGGAACCCTGGCGGCCTTTGAAGTTGCGGTTGCTGGAACTGGCGCTGATCTGGCGCCCCTCCAGCCGATCGGGGTTCATGGCCAGGCACATGGAGCAGCCAGGCTCACGCCATTCGAAGCCTGCCTCGCGGAACACCGCATCAAGCCCGGCCGCAATGGCGTCGCGGGCCACTTGCTCGGATCCCGGCACCACAAACGCCTTGATCCCTGCGGCCACATGGCGCCCCTTGGCAACGGCGGCGGCGGCTTCCAGATCGCTGA
This sequence comes from Synechococcus sp., assembly GCA_035285765.1. Lineage (GTDB taxonomy): Bacteria > Cyanobacteriota > Cyanobacteriia > PCC-6307 > Cyanobiaceae > RCC307. Next base: position 467 of record JAYKIT010000038.1, read on the forward strand.
GGCGTCCGTTGGTGCAACTGCCGATGAAACACACATCCACCGGCACGCCGGCGATCGCCTGGCCAGGGTTGAGGTCCATGTAGCGGTAGGCCTCCTGGGCCAGGGCCTGATCCTCCTCGGGGGTTTGCTCCAGGGTGGGAATCGTTTCGTCCACCCCGATGCCCTGGCCCGGGGTGATGCCCCAGGTCACGGTGGGGGCGATGGCGGCGGCATCAAAGCGCACCTCATCGTCGAACACGGCATCGCTGCCGCTGGCCAGGCTGCTCCACCACTGCACGGCCTTGTCCCAGGCTTCCCCGGCCGGGGCCATCGGCCGCCCCTTGAGATAGGCAAAGGTGGTGGCATCGGGATTCACGTAGCCCACCCGGGCGCCCCCTTCGATCGCCATGTTGCAGAGGGTCATGCGCTCCTCCATCGAGAGCGCTGCAATGGCCGGGCCGGCGAATTCGTAGGCGAAGCCCACCCCCCCTTTGACGCCGAGGCTGCGGATCACGTGCAGCACCAGATCCTTGGCGTACACACCGCTCTGCAGCTGTCCATCCACCCAGATGCGCCGCACCTTGAGCTTGTTCATGGCCAGGCTCTGGCTGGCGAGCACATCACGCACCTGGCTGGTGCCGATGCCAAAGGCGATCGCGCCGAAGGCGCCGTGGGTGGAGGTGTGGGAATCGCCGCAGGCCACGGTGAGGCCCGGCTGGGTGAGCCCCAGTTCCGGGGCCATCACATGCACGATGCCCTGGCGGCCACTGCCGAGGCCGTTGAGTGTGATGCCGTGCTCGCGGCAGTTGCCCTCCAGGGTGGAGAGCATCTCCTCCGCCAGGGGATCGGCAAAGGGCCTGGCTTGGCTGGTGGTGGGCACGATGTGATCCACCGTGGCCACCGTGCGCTCGGGATGCCGCACGCTGAGGCCCAGATCCTTCAGCGCCGCAAAGGCCTGCGGACTGGTCACCTCATGGATCAGGTGCAGACCGATGAACAGCTGGGTGGCCCCCCCAGGCAGTTCAGCAACCTGGTGCAGGTCCCAGACCTTGTCGTACAGGGTGGCAGAGCTCAAGGGTGTGACCCACTACCAAAGGGGCACCCTAAAACCGGGCCGGTTCAGAGCAGCTGCAGCCGCAGCAGGTTGAGGGCATCACCCACGCTGAGGCCGCGAATCCAATCGCGGCCGCGGCTGGCTCCGTAGTGGCGCTCCAGGGTGCTGAGGCCATTGGGGCCGGCCACAGCGATGTGCACCAGCCCCACAGGTTTTTCTGCCGAGCCGCCCCCGGGGCCGGCAATGCCGCTCACGGCGATGGCCCAGTCGCTGCCAAGCCGGCTGCGGGCACCGCTGGCCATGGCGCTCACCACCGCAGCGCTCACGGCACCTTCACGCTCCAGCAGCTCCGCTGGCACTCCAAGGAGGTCTTGCTTGATGCGATTGGCATAGGCGATCACTCCCCCCAGCAGCACATCGGAGCTGCCGCTGATGGCGGTGAGGGCGGCGCCGATGCCGCCGCCGGTGCAGCTTTCGGCCAGTGCCAGGGTCTGGCCGCGGCGGCGCAGGGCCTCAAGCACCACCGAGGCCAGGCTGTCAGCGTCGGCGCCGTAGCAGTGCTCGCCGCCCGCCTCGCGCAGCTGCTGCTCTACCGGGGCGATCAGGGCGGCGGCGGCCGCGCTGTTGGCCGCGCTGGCGGTGATGCGCAGTTTCACTTCGCCAAGCCCCGCGTAGGGGGCCACGGTGGGGTTGCCGAGCTCCAGCAGCGGGGCCACCCGCTCAGCCAGCCGAGATTCACCGATGCCCCAGAAGTGCAGCTGGCGACTGCAGAACGTGCCATGGGCCAGCCCCTGCTGCTGCAGCCAGGGGGCTGCTGTTTGCTCCCACATGGCACGCATTTCAGCTGGTACCCCTGGGAAGGTGAGCAGGGTGAAGCCGGGCTGTGGGCTCCAGATCATTCCCGGTGCCGTGCCGGTGGGGTTGGGCAGCACGCTGGCGCCCACGGGCAGCAGGGCTTGCTTATCGCTGCCCGCGGCAGGACGGCGACCCCGGGCCTGCAGTTTGGCTTCGATGTCGGCGAGTACGTCAGGCCGCAGCTCAAGCGGAGTTGAGAAGCTGGCGGCCAGGGTTTCGGTGGTGAGATCGTCGGGGGTGGGGCCCAGGCCGCCTGTGCAGATCAGCACCCGGCAGCGTTTGGAGGCCTCCAGCACCAGCTCACGTAGGCGCTCCGGGTTGTCGCCCACCACGCTCTGGCGGTAGTGGGGCAGCCCCAGCATGGCCAGTTGCTCCGCCAGCCAGCGGGCATTGCCATTGAGGATGTTGCCGAGCAGCAGCTCGGTGCCGATGCAGAGGATTTCGCAGCCGCTTGGGGTGGGCATCAATGGCTGGAGGGCGGCTGTTGGGCGCCGCTGCTGCATTCAAGCGCTTGCCGCCGGCGCTCGGCGCGGGCCTCGCGTTGCTCCGAGCGGCGGCTGCGCACCACCACCCACACCAGCACCGCGGTGGCGAGAGCCAACCAGAGAAAGCGCAGTTCGGCATTGGCGGCAACAAGGGCCAAGGCCGCCAGCCACTGCGTGAAGGCGTAGATCATCAGCACCGTGCGCCGGTGGCTGAAGCCGGCGCGCAGCAGGCGGTGATGCAGGTGGCGCCGATCGGGGTAAAAGGGGGAATGGCCATCGCTGACGCGGCCCATGATCACGGCCGACATGTCGGCCAGGGGCAGCGAGAGGATCAGCAGCGGCAACAGCAGGCTCACGGTGGTGAGCTCTTTGGCCGGGCCGATCAGGCTGATGGCCGCCAGGCTGAAGCCAAGGAAATAGGACCCGCCATCGCCCATGAAGATGCGGGCTGGATTGAAGTTATGGCGCAGAAAACCGAGGCATGAGCCGGCCAGGGCGGCGGCCAGCAGGCCGGCGCCGGGCTGGTGCAGGCTGAAGCTCACCGACAGCAGGGCCAGGGCGGCGATGGCGCTGACGCCAGCGGCCAGGCCATCAAGGCCATCGAGCCAGTTGATGGCGTTGGTGATGCCCACCAGCCAGATCACAGTGGCGATCAGGCTGAGCCAATCGGGGAGTGTGAGTGAAATGGCACTGTCGAACGGCAGCGTGATCGTGCCGATCTTCACCCCCTGACTCCACACCGCTGATGACACTGCGATCTGCAGGGCCAGCCGCGGCATGGGCGGCAGTTGCAGCAGGTCGTCGCTGAGGCCGATGGCAAAAAAGGCCAATGATCCGAACAGGCTGCTCCAGATCAGGGCATCGCGGCTGGCGGGAATGACGCCGAAGCCCCCAGCCAGCCAGGTGATCAGTAAGGCCAGAGAAAAACCGAGCACGATGCCCACCCCCCCGAGCCGCACCATCGGCGTGAGGTGCTGTTTGCGGGGATCGGGCTTGTCGGTCAGCCCCCAGCGCAATCCAAGACGAAGCACCTGCGGCACGATTGCCGCCGTGAGAAGGCCAGCCCCGAACAGGCTGGCCAGCGCAGGAATCAGCGGGCTGGTGTCCAAGGTGAACAGCCTTTCATCACCAGTTTAGTTAGTACTAGCGGCCAGCACAGGGGCGGCCGCTCCATAAAGCGGATGGCGTTCGCACAGGCTCGCCACCCGCTCCCGGCAGCGCTGCTCCACGGCTGCATCCTCGGGGTTGAGCAGGCGATCAGCGATCACATCGGCCACTTCGCGGAAGGCGGCTTCATCGAAGCCCCGGGTGGTGAGGGCGGCGGTGCCCAGGCGCAGACCACTGGTGACGAAGGGGGATTCCGGGTCAAACGGCACGGTGTTCTTGTTGGCGGTGATGTTCACACCGCTCACCAGCAGGTCGGCCACCTTGCCGGTCATGCCGATGCCGCGTAGATCGAGCAGCACCACGTGGTTGTCGGTGCCGCCGCTCACCACGGCAATGCCCCGCTCCTGAATGCGGCTGGCCAGGGCCTGGGCATTGGCCACCACCTGTTGGGCGTAGGCCTTGAAGCTGGGCTGCAGGGCTTCGCCGAAAGCCACGGCCTTGGCGGCGATCACATGCTCCAGGGGGCCGCCCTGGCTTCCAGGGAATACCGCCTTGTCGAACTGCTTGGCGAATTCAGCATCGCGGCAGAGGATCAGACCACCGCGGGGGCCGCGCAGGGTTTTGTGAGTGGTGGTGGTCACCACATCGCAGACGGGAACGGGGTTGGGGTGCACGCCAGCAGCCACCAGACCGGCGATGTGGGCCATGTCAGCCAGCAGATAGGCACCCACTTCGTCGGCGATGGCACGGAAGGCCTCGAAGTTGATGGTGCGGGGATAGGCGGAGTAGCCGCACACGATCAGCTTCGGCTTGTGCTCCAGCGCCAGCTGGCGGATGGTGTCGAAGTTGAGCTGCTGGGTGGCCTCATCCACGCCGTACTGCACAACCTTGAACCACTTGCCACTCACATTCACCGGCGAACCGTGGGTGAGGTGACCGCCGTGGCTCAGATCCATGCCCATGATCGTGTCGCCGGGCTGGAGCAGCGCCAGGAACACGGCGAAGTTGGCCTGGGCACCGCTGTGGGGCTGCACGTTGGCCCAGGCGGCACCGAAGAGCTCCTTGGCGCGCTCGATCGCCAGCTCCTCAATGGCATCCACGTGCTCGCAACCGCCGTAGTAGCGCTTGGAGGGCAGGCCCTCGGCGTATTTATTGGTGAGCACCGAGCCCTGGGCCTCCATCACAGCCCGGGAGGCGAAGTTCTCGGAGGCAATCAGCTCCAGATGGGTCTCCTGACGCTGCAG
>JAYKIT010000039.1:0-4050 GCA_035285765.1 Synechococcus sp.
ACGTAGCCATAAGGGAAACCCACACTCGGCGCATTTGGCGCAGAACCTTTCAGCCCGGCTGTGTCAGGGGCAGCTGCAACCCGGCGGAATCCACATGGCATCGCCATAGGAATAAAACCGATAGCCCACTGTGATCGCGTGCTGGTACAGCTGCAGCAGGCGCTCGCGGCCGATCAAGGCACTCACCAGCAGCAGCAGCGAGCTTTTGGGCAGGTGGAAATTGGTGAGCAGCCCCTGAACCACGGCAAAGCAAAAGCCTGGCTGGATCACCAGATTCACCGGCCCGCGGAACGGCTGCAAGTCGCCGCCATGCAGAGCCGCCACCCCTTCGAGGCTGCGCACGCTGGTGGTGCCCACGGCAATCACCCGGCCGCCGCGGGCCCGGCAAGCCGCCACCGCCTGCACCAGCGCTTCGCTCACCTCCACCCATTCGCTGTGCAGCTCCAGCTGGGTGAGGTCTTCGGTTTCCACCGGCCGGAACGTGCCCAGCCCCACATGCAGGGTGACGCTGGCCCGCTCGATTCCTTTCTGCGCCAGGGCTGCGAGTAAATCCTCACTGAGATGGAGCCCAGCGGTGGGGGCCGCCACCGCGCCGGGCTTGGAGGCAAAGCAGGTTTGGTAGCGGGCGTTATCGGATTCCTCGTGCTGGTGGATGTAGGGCGGCAGCGGCATCACCCCATAACGCAACAGCAACGGCTCCAGGCTGGCGGCATCGATGCACTCCGGCGGGAACTGAATCAGCCGGCCACCGCTGCTTTCCTCCACCGCCAGCACCTGCAGCGGCAGATCGGGCTCCCCATCGGCCACCAAGGTGATGCTGTCGCCAGGCCTAAGCCGCTTGGCGGGACGCGCCAAACACAGCCACTGGCCCTGACCTTGGGGCTCGAGCACCAGCAGCTCGCCCAGCCCTCCTCCGGCGCGGCGCACCTGCAGACGCGCCCGCAACACCCGGGTGTCATTGACCACCAGCAGATCGCCGCTCTCAAGCTCCTCGAGCAGATCCCACACCTGCCGGTCGCGGCAGCCGGCTTCGGGCTCCACCATCAACAGGCGCGCTGCATGGCGCGGTTCCGCCGGCCGCTGGGCGATGCAGGCCTCCGGCAGCACATAGTCGTAGGAACTCAGCAGCGAGTCGCGCGGGTCAACCAAGAACGGCTTTAGCCACCAAAACCCCTCCTAACCGATGAAGGTGCGCACGATGCTGAACACCCGGCTGTGGTCCTGCGACAGCATCCGATACAGGCTCATCACCCGCTGGTTGAGCAGCACGCGATCCAGGCGATCGCGGGGAATCGCGATCGGCATCACCACCGTGGTGGTGCGCTCCCGGTGGAACCCTTCCTGGCTGATCACGTAATCGCAGAAGGGCTCAATCAATGAGCTGTAGGGGCTCTCCAGCAGCACCAGCTGCAACTGCTGCGGCAGGTGATCCCCCACCAGCTGCTGCCAGCGTTGGCGCAGCCGCGGCTCATCGGCCGGATCATCCATCACCATCACCACATCCACCGAATCAGCAATCGTGCAGGCGTAGCGCACGGCCTGGAGCAGGGGATTGAGCAGGGAAGGGGCGTAAACAACGCAATGGTTGGCAATCGGCGGCTGCCGCTGCACCAAACGCAACGGCGGCACAGGATCAGCTGGATCCAGGGCCCGAAACACGCTGCGATAACGGCGGCGGATCCGCAGCAGGCCCCACACCAGCAGCGGAATCGCGATCACCACAGTCCAGGCCCCCTCCCCGAACTTGCTCACCACAATCACCACCAGTACCGCAAAGGTGGCCACCGAACCCAGCGCATTCATGGCCATGCGCCCCAGCCAGGCCTTGCCCCGCTGCTGCCACCAGCGCCGCACCAGGCCCAACTGCGACAGGGTGAAGGCGGTGAACACCCCCAGGGCATACAGGTTCACCGCCACGGTGGTGTCGCCGCGGCAGATCACGATGATCAACGCCGTGACCGCCAGCAGCACCCCGATGCCGTTCTGATACACCAAGCGATCACCGAGCCAACGCATCTGCACCGGCAGGCAGCGGTCGTTGGCGAGCATGGCGGCCAGCAAAGGGAAGCCGGCAAAGGCGGTGTTGGCGGCCAGCACCAGGATCAGCAGGGTGGAGATCTGCAGCGCCCACAGCAGCACGCTGCCGGGCCCAAACACCCGAGCACCGATCTGGGCAATCACGGTGACATCGGCATTCGGAGCGATGCCATACATGAAGGCCAGCCCGCTGATGGCCAGGAACATCACAGCCAGCAGCACCCCCATCACCAACAGGGTGAGGCGCGCATTGCGTGGTGCCGGCTCGCGGAACACCTTCACCCCATTGGCGATCGCCTCGATGCCGGTCATCGCCGAACACCCGGAACTGAACGCCCGCAGGATCAGAAACAAGCCCAACGGCGCCACCGCCTGCACCACCGGCGGTGCATCGGGCACAAAACCGTGGTGGAAGCTCAAATCCTTCAACCCAGCCAGCGCCAGCAGCAGCACCATCACCACAAAGGCGTAGGTGGGAATGGCAAACAGGCGGCCGGCCTCCTTCACGCCCCGCAGGTTCGCCCAGCCCACCAAGGCCAGCAGCAGCAGCGAGAACGACACCTCATGGGGAATCAACTGGGGCACCAGGGAGCTAAGGGCCTGGGTGCCTGCCATCAGGCTCACGGCAGCCGTGAGCGTGTAATCGATCAGCAAGGCAGCGGCAGCCACCAGCCCGAGGGTGGAGCCCAGGTTGTCGCGCGCCACCACATAGGAGCCACCGCCATTGGGGTAAGCCGCAATCGCCTGGCGATAGGAGAGCACCACGATGGCGATCAGGGCAATGATCGCCAGGGTGATCGGCAACGACAGCGCCAGGGCTGAACTACCAGCCAGCACCAACACGCCGAGCATGGCCTCGGTGGCATAGGCCACCGAGGAGAGAGCATCCGACGACAGGATCGGCAGGGCTTGAATGTTGGGCAAGCGCTCGCTCGCCGCAGCGGCCCTGGCCAGGGGCTTACCGAGGAAATGGGATGCCAGGCTCACCGCAACGCCGCTGCACGCACTTCTTCAGAGTGCGCAAGCTGCGGGTGATTGGCAGCCTCAGAGCGCCAGACTTTCGGGTTGGGTTTCGATGATCTGAGCCAGATCCTTGAGGAAGCCAGCCGCATCAGCGCCATAGATCACACGGTGATCGGCGGTGAGATTCACCTGCATCTGGCGCTTCACGGCGATAGAGCCATCAGCATTGGCCGCCACCACGCTGCGGGACGCACCCACCGCCAGGATCGCGCCGGTTCCAGGGGGCAGGATCGCGCTGAAGCGATCCACCCCGAACATGCCCAGGTTGGAGAGGGTGAAGGTACCGGTGGTGTACTCCTCGGGCTTGAGCTGCTTGCTACGGGCGCGGGCCACCAGATCGGCCCAGCCACGGGAGAGGCTGTAGAGATCGTTGCGGTCGGCCTGGGCCAGCACCGGGGTCACCAGACCGCCATCCTCCATGGCCACGGCCACGGCCACATTGATGGCAGCAGGGAACACGATGCCGGCATCGCTATACGCCGCATTCACCCGAGGGTGGCGAGCCAGAGCCACCGCTACGGCCTTGGCCAGCAGGGCCGTCATGGTGACGCCCTTGGGCTTCACCTGCTTGTAGAAGGCATCCAGCTTGTTGGTGCTGATGATGTAACCCACCTGGAAGGTGGGCACCGCCAGGCTGGCCACCATGTTGCGGTTCACCGCCTGCTGCAGGGTGGTGAAGGGCATCGTTTCACCGGGAGCCACCGGAGGAGCCACCGCCGCTGGCAGGGGTGCTGGTGCGGCTGCAGCCGCAAGAGCAGCCGCAGCGGCTGGGGCCTGGGCAGCGGCTGGGGCGCTGGGGGTGCGGCCAGCGGCACGCTCCACATCAGCGGCCACCAAACGGCCGTGGGGACCACTGCCCAGCAGGCCTTCAAGCTTCACACCCAATTGCTGGGCCAGTTTCTTGGCCCGGGGGCTGGCCACCACCCGGCCACCGTTGCTCGACGCCGCCGCCACGGGAGCCGGAGCAGCGGCAACCGGGGCGGGTGCGGC
>JAYKIT010000040.1:0-3242 GCA_035285765.1 Synechococcus sp.
TGGATGGCCAGGCCCAGCCGACTGGCCAGACCGCCGCTGAGGCTGGGGGGCAGCACCACGCCCACGCCCACATCGCGCAGCTTGGCCGCCGCGGTACGCACCAGCACGAAGGCCTCCGCCGGGGCCAGGTCCATGCCGCTGGGGGTGGCTGAATCCAGCCCGCGAGCCAGGGACTCAAAGGCCACCAGGGCACGGCCGAGGCCCTCGAGCAGCAGTTCACTGGGCTGGGGCACATTGATTTCACCCAGCTGCAGTTCGCCATCGCCGGTGGCCCACACCGCGGCGGCCCCCTGGCGCAGGTTGGGGTCGGCCTCCGCCTGCAGGCCGAAGTTCAGTTGCCACAGCTCGCTGCCCTCAGGCGGCACCTCCAGCTCCAGCACCGCTCGCGCTGGGGCCACCTGGCCCGCCACCGTTTCGCGCCAGTGGGTGGTGGCTGTGACCAGCCGTTCGCTGTCCTCCGGGGCCAGGGCCAGCACGCCATCCCCTCGGCCAAGGGCCTGCTGCCAGCCCGCCAGCAGTGGGTCCAGATCGCTGCTGCCTGGGCTGAAGCCCTGGCGCAGCTGGCCATCCAGCAGGGCGGCCACGATCGCGGCCAGCTGCAGCCGGCGGGCGCCGCTGCGGCGGCAGCCCAACGACCCGGGGGTGTCGGCCGCGGTGACCACCGCGGGCATCGTGGCGGCGAGATCCTCCAGGCGGCGCCGGTCGTCTTCATGGTTGAGCAGCGGCTGCCAGCTGGCACGCACATGGCCCGGTTCAAGTTGTTGGGCCACCGGCAGCCACCGGCCGCGGGCCACCAGACTCAGCACCCAGCGCTGCACATGGGCCCACCAGCGCAGGTCATCGCCCAGTTCGGCTGGCGCGCTGGCCAGGGGCAGTTGCCCCAGCCAGGCGGCGGCTGCGCTGGGATCGAGGGCCAGGGCCGGCACGCGCCAGGGCCACCACTGCACTGTTTTCGGCAGGGTTTCCCCGGCCATCAGCGGGATCCCGTTGCTGCGGCTGGGCAGGGTGAGTTGCAGCTCAATCGTGCTGCTGCTGGCAGGTGCGCGCTCGAGCTCCTGCAGCCAGGCCGTGAGATCACCGGCCTCCAGGGCCAGGGGATGCACCGCCGGTGCGGTGAGTGTGTCGAGTTTGCGCGTTTTGGCCACGCGCCAGGTATCCGCCCACAGTCCCAAGCAGGGCTGCGGCTCATTCGGCAACCAGACGGCATGCAGCAGGCTCATGGCTGCGGCGGCTTGGGAAGGAGAACCAGCTCCATCTCTCCACTATGGAGGTGCAGGTGTTGCGGGATCATGGCCGCTGGCTTTTTCCCATCCCGCCATGGCCCCTGCTTCCGCCCAACCCCGCAGTGGTGCCGAAATCCGTGCGGCCTTCCTGGCGTTTTACGAAGCCCGCGGGCACAAGCCCATCCCCAGCGCCTCGCTGATTCCTGAGGACCCCACGGTGCTGCTCACCATTGCCGGGATGCTGCCGTTCAAACCGGTGTTCCTCGGCCAGCAGGAGCGGCCGGCAGCGCGGGCCACCAGCAGCCAGAAGTGCATTCGCACCAATGACATCGAGAACGTGGGCCGCACGGCGCGGCATCACACGTTCTTCGAGATGCTCGGCAACTTCTCCTTTGGTGATTACTTCAAGCAGCAGGCGATCGCCTGGGCCTGGGAGCTGAGCACCGAGGTGTTTGGCATTGACCCCAAGCACCTGGTGGTGAGCGTGTTCCGGGAGGACGACGAAGCCGCTCAGATCTGGCGCGACGAGGTGGGGGTGAACCCCAAGCGGATCATCCGCATGGATGAGGCTGACAACTTCTGGGCCTCTGGCCCCACCGGCCCTTGTGGACCCTGCTCGGAGATCTATTACGACTTCAAGCCGGAACTGGGCGATGAGGGCATCGATCTCGAGGACGACAGCCGCTTCATCGAGTTCTACAACCTGGTGTTCATGCAGTACAGCCGGGATGCGGAGGGCACCCTCACACCCCTGGCCAACCAGAACATCGACACCGGCCTGGGCCTTGAGCGCATGGCCCAGATCCTGCAGGGGGTGCCCAACAACTACGAAACCGATCTGATCTATCCGCTGATCGAGCAGGCCGCCGCCCTCGCTGGGGTGGACTACCACCAGCTCGATGCCAAAGGCCAAACCTCACTCAAGGTGATCGGTGATCACAGCCGGGCCGTGACTCAGCTGATCTGCGATGGCGTCACCGCTTCCAATCTCGGCCGCGGTTACATCCTGCGGCGCTTGCTGCGGCGGGTGGTGCGCCATGGCCGTTTGTTGGGCATCAGCCAGCCATTCCTGGTGCGCATGGGTGAGGCGGCCATCGCCTTGATGCAGGCGGCCTATCCGCAGCTCAATGAGCGCCGTGAGGTGATCCTGGCCGAGCTGCAGCGCGAGGAGGCTCGCTTCCTGGAAACCCTGGAGCGGGGCGAGAAGCTGCTGGCTGATGTGCTGGCCACCAAGCCCAAGCAGATCAGTGGTGCGCAGGCGTTCGAGCTCTACGACACCTATGGCTTCCCACTCGAGCTCACCGAGGAGATTGCCGAGGAGCATGGCCTCACGGTGGATCTGGCTGGTTTTGAAGCGGCCATGGAGGCCCAGCGGCAGCGGGCCAAGGCCGCGGCGGTGAGCATCGATCTCACCCTGCAGGGGGCGATTGAGCAGATGGCCGCTGAGCTCGATGCCACAACCTTCAAGGGCTATGAGGCGCTGGAGCACCCCAGCTGCGTGGTGGCGTTGGTGGTGAATGGTGAGCCGGCCCAGCAGGCCAGTGCCGGTGATGCGGTGCAGGTGGTGCTGGATTCCACGCCTTTTTATGGCGAGGGGGGCGGCCAGGTGGGCGATCGCGGCAGCCTCGCTGGCGATGGCCTGATCGTGGCGATTGAGGCGGTGAACCGCCAGCGGGATGTGTTTGTGCATGCCGGCACCGTGGAGCGGGGCCGTTTGGCGGTGGGGGATGTGCTCACCGCCCAGGTGGATCGCAGCTGCCGCCGCCGCGCCCAGGCCCATCACACCGCCACCCACCTCCTGCAGGCGGCGCTCAAGCAGGTGGTGGATGAGGGCATCAGTCAGGCCGGCTCATTGGTGGATGTCGATCGCCTGCGCTTTGATTTCCATTGCCCCCGGGCCGTGAGCGCCGCTGAGCTCGAGCAGCTCGAGGCGTTGATCAACGGTTGGATCGCTGAGGCCCACAGCCTGGAGGTGCAGGAGATGGCGATCGAGGCGGCCAAAGCCGCTGGGGCGGTGGC
>JAYKIT010000041.1:0-16536 GCA_035285765.1 Synechococcus sp.
TGGATTCCCAGGGCCGTGTGCTGAACACCTGGGCTGACATCCTCAACCGTGCCGGCCTCAGCCTGGAAGTGATGCACGAGCGCAACGCTCACAACTTCCCCCTCGACCTGGCTGCTGCTGAGAGCGCCCCTGTGGCTCTCCAGGCTCCCGCCATCGGCTGAGGCTGAAGTCCCTCCAAGCACGGTTTCAGCTCAGCTGAACCACAAAGCCCCCGCCTCACAGCGGGGGCTTTTTGTTGTGCACAATTCAAGGCTCTGACCTTAACTTGTTCTGCACATCTGCAGTTCTTCTGTTCCTGACCTTGATCGAGCTTGCTCTCTCCACCGGCCTGGCCTTCATCATGCTGACCCTGGGCATCTCGTTGCAGCCCGCGGACTTCACACGCGCCTTTCAACAACCCCGAGCCCTTCTGGCTGGAGCGCTTGCCCAGGTGGTTGTGTTGCCGCTGGTGGCCTTGAGCCTCTTGCAGCTTTCAGGGCTGGAAGGAGAACTGGCTGTGGGCGTGATGATTTTGAGCTGCTGCCCAGGTGGCATCACCTCCAATGTGATGACGCGTCTTGCACGTGGAGATGTGGCGCTGTCAATCTCCTACACCGCACTCGCCAGCTTGATCACCGCGATCAGCATGCCATTAATTCTTGGTCTCACAGCGCCGTTATTCCTCACAGAGGCCGCCTGTGATATCTCCATTCTGCCTTTGAGCCTGAAAGTGTTTTCGATCGCAACCGTACCGGTTCTGATTGGCGTTTGGCTCAGACAAAAAGCACCAAAATTCTGCGAACAGCAGGAAAAGCCTGCCAGCCGACTGGCCAATCTTCTCTTTGTGGTCATTGTGGCCTGCACCTTGATCAACCAGTGGGGTGTGTTCAGCTCCAATCTCTCAACCATTGGCCCAACCCTGTTGAGCCTCAATCTGCTCATGTTGGCGATAGGCCTTGCACTCGGCGCATGGCTTCACTTAACAACCGCTCAAACCACCACTCTTTCCATTGAGGCAGGCTTTCAAAATGGCACCATCGGCATCGTCGTTGGCTCTCTGATTGGCCCAGCGCTTACACAGGGAGAGCTGAATCGCTTCAGCCTTCCTTCAGCTGTTTACGGCGTCTTGATGACCGTGACGATCATCCCCTTCATTCTTTGGAGACGAAACCTGCAATCCAGTGACAAGAGAACACCTACAGCGAGCTAGCTAGCAATCAAGCAAGACATCGACAATCCCATTCCTCTCGGCATCACAACGATGTGAATCAATAACCGATTGGATCTTGCAGCCCCCAACGGGAAACAACCTGCACCTAAAACAGTGGCATCAACATCAGCAATGGCGCTGGTGTCAACCTGGCTGGCAGCCCAAGGACTCAACTGGAAGCCCCTGCTGCCATCACTCCAACAAGCCTGGCCGAGCGGTAGTTGGCCAAGCGAGCTGGACCTGGTGAGCAAACCCGCCGCAATCAAGGGCTAAGGGATAGCGCTTAGCGTGCCCTCTTGGGGATTCTGTTCCGCAGCCATGGCATCACTGCAGCAGCGCCTCCGCACGTTGGCCTTGAGCCTGAGCATGGTTCTACTGAGCGCTTGCCACAGCGCTGGCCGTGCACCGCGGGACCCAGCATCCGATGCACGCCCCATCGTGCTCACCACCTTCACGGTGCTCGCCGACATGGCACGCCAGGTGGCCGGTGATCGCCTGCAGGTGCGTTCAATCGTGAAACCCGGCGCGGAAATCCATGGTTATGAGCCCACCCCGAGCGATTTGGAGCGGGCCAGCAGCGCCGATCTGGTGGTGGAAAACGGCCTGGGGCTGGAACTCTGGGCCGATCGCTTCCTCAACGCCGCTGGTGATGTGCCCCGCCTCACCCTCAGCAAAGGCATGGAGCCATTGCTGATTCAGGGGGATGCCTACGCGGGTAAACCCAATCCCCATGCCTGGATGTCGCCGCAGCGAGCGATGGCCTACGTGGACCAACTGGTGACCGGCTTCAGTGCGCTCGATCCAGCCGGAGCCGCGAGCTACCAGCGCAATGGTGCGGCCTACAAAACCCAGCTGCAGCAGCTCGACCGGGATTTACGGGCCGATCTGGCGGCCATTCCAACGCAGCATCGACTGCTCGTGAGCTGTGAAGGAGCCTTCAGCTACCTGGCCCATGACTACGGACTGGAGGAGGCCTACCTCTGGCCTGTGAATGCTGAAAGCCAGGTGACCCCCAGACGCATGGCCCAGCTGATCACCACCCTCAAACAGCGCCAGGTGCCGGCAATCTTCTGCGAGAGCACGGTGAGCGATAAGGCCCAACGCCAGGTGGCCAAGGCCGCAGGAACGCGTTTTGGCGGTACGTTCTACGTGGATTCCCTTTCAGGTCCCAACGGTCCAGCCGCCACATTGCTCGAGTTGCAGCGCCACAACGTTGATCTGATCCGCCGCGGACTCAGCGGGGAGGGGACACCCCAGTGATGCGCATCGAAGCCGATCAGATCTGTGTTGATTACAACGGCAGCGTGGCGCTCTATGACGCCTCACTGCATCTACCGGCCGGCTGCATCTGCGGCTTGGTCGGCATGAACGGTGCCGGCAAATCCACGCTCTTCAAAGCCCTCACGGGATTTGTGCGCCCCTCCCGGGGCCGCATCCGCATCAACGGCCTGCGCGTGGCTGAGGCCCAGCGCGAACAGGCGGTGGCCTACGTGCCCCAGAGCGAGAGCATCGATTGCGACTTCCCAGTTTCGGTGTGGGATGTGGTGATGATGGGCCGCTACGGCGCCATGAATCTGCTGCGCATTCCGCGCCAATCGGATCGCATTGCCGTGCGCGATGCCCTGCAACGGGTGGACCTGCACGATCTGCGCCATCGCCCGATCGGCAGCCTCTCGGGGGGCCAACGCAAGCGGGCCTTCCTGGCCCGTGCCATCGCCCAGCGCGCCTCGGTGCTGCTGCTGGATGAACCCTTCAACGGGGTGGATGTGCGCACCGAGAAACTGATGGCTGATCTGTTTCTGCAGTTCCGCGATGAAGGGCGCACGATCCTGATCTCCACCCATGACCTCAGCCATGTGCGGGAGTTCTGTGATCTGGTGGTGCTGATCAACAAAACCGTGCTCGCCTACGGCGACACCTCCGAAGTGTTCACCGCCGAAAATCTGGCCCTCACCTTCGGCGGCCTTCCCCCCAACCTGCTCACCGGACCCACCTCCACCGACCCCACCGACTGATGCCCCTGCTTGAGCTGCTGCTGGAGCCCCTCAGCCATGACTTCATGGTGCGGGCGCTGCTGATCAGTGCCCTGGTGGGTGGCGTCTGCGGGCTGCTCTCCTGCTACATGACCCTCAAGGGCTGGGCCCTGATGGGGGATGCGGTCTCCCATGCCGTGCTGCCGGGGGTGGTGCTGGCCTATGCCCTGGGGCTGCCCTTCTCCCTCGGTGCCTTCGTGTTCGGCGTGGGCTCGGTGGCGGCGATCGGCTTTGTGAAGCAGAAATCCCGCATCAAGGAAGACACCGTGATCGGCCTGGTGTTCACGGGATTCTTCGCCCTCGGGTTGGTGCTGGTCTCGAAAACCCGCAGCAATATCGATCTCACCCACATCCTGTTCGGCAATGTGCTGGGAATCACCGCCAGCGACATTCAACAAACCCTGCTGATCTCCGCTGTAGTGGCGGGGGTGCTGCTGATCCTGCGCCGCGATCTGCTGCTGTTCTGCTTCGATCCCACCCACGCCCGTTCGATCGGCATCAACACCGGGCTGTTGCACTACCTCTTGCTTTCGGTGCTGTCGCTGGCGGCGGTGGCCGGCCTGCAAACCGTGGGCATCATCTTGGTGGTGGCGATGCTGGTCACCCCAGGTGCCACGGCCTACCTGCTCACCGATCGCTTTGATCACATGACCCTGTTGGCGATCGCCAGCAGCGTGATCTCAAGCCTGTTGGGCGTGATCGTGAGCTACTGGAGCGACAGCTCCACCGCCGGCTGCATCGTGCTGATGCAAACCGGCTTGTTCCTGCTCGCCTTTCTGCTGGCACCGCGCCACGGCATCTTCAAGCGCAGCCAAGAGATCGGCCCATAAATCTCAGCCGAGAAACAGCTGGGGCGGCAACCCCTGCACCCCCACCTCGGCCATGAACAAGCCACCGGCCAGAGGCTGTTGCGCCAGCTCCTGGTCGCTGAGTTGGTGACGGGCCGTGGTGATGAACAGCTGATCAAGCTGAGGCCCGCCGAAACAGCAGGAGGTGACCTGGGAACACGGCAGCTCCACCGTGGCCAGATGGTCACCGCAACTCGGATCCCAGCGAGTCACCGCGCCACCGTTGAACAAGGCGATCCAAAGCATGCCCTCCCGGTCGATGGTCATGCCATCCGGCAGGCAGTTCCAGCTGCTGGGAATGCGCACACACACCTCACCGTCATCCAGCGGATCCCCCTCAGGCGATAGGGCAAAGCGACGCACTTCCAAGGTGGGGGAATCGATCAAATAGAGGGCACTGCAGTCGTGGCTCCAGGCCAAACCATTGGAGATCGAGAGCCCGCTGCGCATGCACTCAGCTCGCAGGCCGGAATCAAGCCGCCAAAGGCTCCCGGCACCCGGACTGAAGTCGTAGGCCATCGATCCTGCCCAGAGCCGGCCCCAGGGATCGCACTTGCCATCGTTGAAACGATTACCCGGCAGATGCCACTCCGGATCATGCAACGGGCTGAGCGCACCGCTGTGGGGATCGAGGCGCTGGAAGCCAGCCGCGGTGGCCAGCAGCAGGTCGTCGCGCAGGGTTGGCACCACGCAACCACCGTGGCAGCCGAGGGGAAAGCTGCGATTGCGACCAGTGGCGGGATCCCACAGCCCGATGCAGCCCGATTCGATATCAACCCACAGCAGTTGCTGCTCCTCCACCCACCAATGGGGCCCCTCGCCAAGCAGAGCGCCGGCATCCAACACGCAGGAAGCCTTGTGGCGCCGTAAAACCGTTTGAACCACAGCCAGGCTCCAGCAAGGGCTTCTCTGGCAGTGTGGCCAGCCAAACTGGCGCGAACCCTGGCGGGGGAATAACGATCCCTAAACGGATAACAGCGGCGTCCCCGTACGCTCGGGGGAGCTTGAGCACGCCATGGGCAGCAGTTTCGGCAGCCTGTTCCGCATCAGCACCTTTGGGGAATCCCATGGGGGGGGTGTTGGAGTGATCGTGGATGGCTGCCCACCGCAGCTGCAGCTCGATCTCAACGCAGTGCAGGCCGAACTGGACCGGCGCAAGCCCGGCCAGAGCAAGATCACCACCCCCCGCAAGGAAGACGACCGGGTGGAGGTGCTCAGCGGCCTGCTCGATGGCGTCACCCTGGGCACCCCAATTGCCATGGTGGTGCGCAACAAGGATCAGCGGCCCGGCGACTACAAGGAAATGCAGGTGGCGTTCAGGCCCTCCCACGCCGATGCCACCTATCAGGCCAAATACGGCATTCAGGCCCGCAGCGGCGGCGGCCGAGCCTCCGCCCGGGAAACGATCGGCCGGGTGGCCGCCGGTGCCGTGGCCAAGCAACTGCTCCAACAGCTCCACGGCACCGAGGTGTTGGCCTGGGTGCGGCGCATTCACAGCCTCGAAGCCACGATCGACCCCGCCACGCCAACCCTGGAGAGCGTGGAGGCCAACATCGTGCGCTGCCCGGATGCAGCGATGGCCGAGCAGATGATCGAGCGCATCGAAGCCATCGGTCGCGAAGGCGATTCCTGCGGTGGCGTGATCGAGTGTGTGGTGCGGCGGCCGCCCGTGGGGCTGGGCATGCCGGTGTTCGACAAACTCGAAGCGGATCTGGCCAAAGCGGTGATGTCGCTGCCGGCCACCAAAGGCTTTGAAATCGGCTCTGGCTTTGCCGGCAGCCTGATGCGTGGCAGCGAGCACAACGATGCCTTCCTGCCCACCAGTGATGGCTCGCTGCACACCGCCACCAACAACTCAGGCGGCATCCAGGGCGGCATCAGCAACGGCGAGGCGATCGTGCTGCGGGTGGCCTTCAAACCCACCGCCACGATCCGCAAAGAGCAGCAGACCATCAATGCCGCTGGCGAAGCCACCACCCTGGCGGCCAAGGGACGCCATGACCCCTGCGTGCTGCCCCGGGCCGTGCCGATGGTGGAGGCCATGGTGGCCCTGGTGCTGGCGGATCACGCCCTACGCCAACGGGGCCAGTGCGGCTGAGGCTCAGCTGCTGAGCGCCTCGCTCGCCTCAGGCTTCTCACTCCCAGCTGCAGCAGCTGCACCACTGCCCAACGTGCTGGCGGCTTTGGCCATGCGCTTGGCCACCGATGCGCTGCGGGATTTACGGGGAGCCGCTTGTTTGGCTGCTGGGCGCTTGGCGCTTGGCTTAGCTGCGGCAGCTTTGGCCGCTTGGCGCTTGGCTGGCGCCTTGCGCGGCGGACGGGTGCGGAAACTCAGCACCATGGCCCACTCCTCATCGGTTAGCGAACTGGGCTTGCTGCCGTGCTCATCAGCCAGCTTGGCCGCCTTCTCGATATCGGCGACGAGATTTTTCCAGGAGGTGGCAAAGCGCTTATCGCTCTGGGATTTCGCTGCGCTTTCCACCAGGGTTTCCACCACCCCAGAGGGCTGCACCTTCTTGCGCCGGCGATTGAAGATCTCTTTCTGCAGCTGAGCAATCAGGGAAAGAGCCTTGTCGCTCAACTTGATGGTGAGCTCTGCCATGGCGCGCAGGCACTAGGGGGTTAATCCCATAAGTAGCATTTGCGTCTCATGATTCACAATGGCGCTGCGCGGTTGCGAATCAGCCCAGATACGGCTCCAGCAACTCGGCATGGCCCGGCTTGAGCCGATCATCGGAGCTGAACAGGCTGGACCCCAGCGCCACCGCCTGCACACCGGCTGCAAACCATTCGCTGAGCTGTTCGGGGCCAAGCCCCCCCGCCGCAATGCAGAAGGGCAACGGGCCCAGAGGCCCCGCCAGCTGACGCCAGTAGGCAGGGCCCAGCGTGGCTGCGGGGAACAGCTTCACGGGGCCCTGGTGACGCGCACCGGCAAAGCGATGCACCTCGGTGGGGCTGAACACCCCAGGCACGAGGGTGAAACCAAGCTGCTCCGCCCGCTCCAGCATCAGCTCGCAAGCCACCGGAGCCATCGCGAAACGCACCGGTAGATCGCACAAGAGCTCAAGCTGCTCTGGATCACGCAGGCCCGCCACACCGAAGCGCAACTGAGGCCAGCGCAGCGGCAGCTGCTGCAGCAATGGCGCCCACCACTGCTGCGGGCTGAATGCCAGCTCCACATGCAAAAACCCCGCGGCGGCCACAGCACTGATCTGACGATCAGCCTGCAGCGCATCACGGGGCCTGAGCACCGCCAACAGCGGCGATTGGCGTAAAGAATCCCGGAGGCCGGCCGGGTCGCGGCCCAGCTCCGGGTCAGCCATCACACGTAATCAGCCACCTTGGCATCACGGGCCATGAGCAACTCCTGCAACTGTTCTGCATCGATGGTCTCCTGCTCCACCAGCATGTCAGCCAGTTCATCGAGCAAGGCCCGGTTGGTGGTGAGCACATTCACCGCGCGGGTGTAGGCCGTATCCACGAGATCCGACACCTCCTGATCGATGGTGGCAGCGGTGTGCTCAGAGAAATCGCGCTCAGCAGCGATATCGCGACCCAGGAACATGCCGCCTTGGGAGCGGCCCAGGGCCACAGGACCGAGCTTGTCGCTCATGCCAAAGCGGGTGACCATCTGGCGCGCCACGCGAGCCACCTGCTGCAGATCGTTGGAGGCACCCGTGGTGACCTCGTCTTCGCCGTAGACGATCTCTTCAGCAACGCGACCACCCAGGGCCACAGCCATCTGGTTCTGCAAATAGGTGCGGGAATAGAGCCCCGATTCCATCCGCTCCTCACTCGGGGTGAAGAAGGTGAGACCACCAGCCTGACCGCGGGGAATGATGCTGATCTTCTGCACCGGGTCGTAATCGGGCATCAGGGCACCCACCAGGGCATGGCCGGCCTCGTGGTAAGCCACCAGGCGCTTGCGCTTGTCGCTCATCACGCGGTCCTTCTTCTCAGGACCAGCCATCACACGCTCGATGGCATCGTTGATTTCATCCATCGACACCTCGGTGAGCTGACGACGGGCGGCAAGGATCGCAGCCTCATTCAGCAGGTTGGCCAGGTCGGCCCCCGTGAAGCCCGGGGTGCGGCGAGCCACCTTGTCAAGGTCAACATCTTTGGAGAGCGTTTTGCCGCGAGCGTGCACCCCAAGCACCTGCAAACGGCCGCTGTAATC
This sequence comes from Synechococcus sp., assembly GCA_035285765.1. Taxonomy (GTDB): domain Bacteria; phylum Cyanobacteriota; class Cyanobacteriia; order PCC-6307; family Cyanobiaceae; genus RCC307. The sequence continues at coordinate 8,251 of JAYKIT010000041.1, forward strand.
GGGGCGATCCACCACCACCTGGCGATCGAAGCGGCCGGGACGCATCAGCGCCTGATCGAGCACGTCCGGGCGGTTGGTGGCCGCCACGATGATGATGCCGGTGTTGCCCTCGAAGCCATCCATCTCGGTGAGCAACTGGTTGAGGGTTTGCTCCCGCTCATCGTTACCACCGCCGAGGCCAGCGCCCCGCTGACGGCCCACGGCATCGATTTCATCGATGAACACGATGCAGGGGGCGTTCTTTTTGGCCTGCTCAAACAGGTCGCGAACGCGGCTGGCACCCACGCCCACGAACATCTCCACGAACTCGGAACCCGAGATCGAGAAGAAGGGCACGCCAGCTTCACCGGCCACAGCCTTAGCGAGCAGGGTTTTACCGGTACCCGGAGGGCCCACCAGCAACACGCCCTTGGGGATCTTGGCGCCAACAGCTGTGAAGCGATCGGGATTCTTGAGGAAGTCCACCACCTCGGTGAGCTCGAGCTTGGCGCCTTCGATGCCAGCCACATCTTCAAAGGTGACCTGGGTCTGGGGCTCCATCTGCACGCGAGCCTTGCTCTTGCCAAAGCTCATGGCCGGATTGCCACCACCACCCTGGGCACGGCGCAGCAGGAAGAACAGACCGCCCAGCAGCAGCAGCGGGAACAGCAGACTGCCGAGGGCCTGCTGCCAGGCCGGCGACTGACGGCTGGGCTGCACGTCGATGTCGACGTTGTGCTCGCTGAGCAGATTCAGCAGGTTTTTGTCGGGGGCCAGGTTCACCTGGGCGCGCTGGCCGTCGCTCTTCACCGCCAGAGCGGTGCCGCGATCGGGGGAGATCAGCACCTTCGAAACCTGGTTCTCCTGAACCGCTTCAACGAAGTCGCTGTAGCGCAGGCTCACGGGCTCATTGGCGGGGTTGGGGCGCCCGCCCATGAAGGCCGTGCCGAGGGCGATGAGCACCACCACCAACAGCACATAAAGGCCTGCATTGCGCCAACTCTTCTTTGCGGCCAAGGAGTACCCCCTGTAAGTAAAGGAATGTTAACCGGGGCTGGCGTCAGGCGGCGCGCAGCACGTCAACAACGCTGCGGAAGGCGAACCACTCGGGGATCTCCTCACCGCTGCGCAGCATCTTGCGGAACTGGGTGCCGCTCAGCTTCTTCACGTGCAAACCGCGGGCCTCGGCGTGCTCAGCGGTGACATAACCCTCTTCCTCGGTGTACACGAGGTTGAGGGAGGGCACTGTTTCCATGCCCAGCTCATTGGCGTTGTCGCGGGCGAAGTCCTGAGCCTGGTAAGGACCGTAAAAGTCATCCCCACTCACCGACGACTTGCAGCCAGCCATATCGCGGCCAATGATGAAGTGGGTGCAGCCGTAGTTCTTGCGGATGATCATGTGCTGCAGCGCTTCCCGCGGGCCAGCCATGTGCATCGAGTAGGGCAGATAGGCCCAGCGGATGCGGGGGTTGCTCACCTCCTCAGCCAGCCGCTTGTAGGTCTGGAAGCGCACGGCACCGGGGATGTCATCGCCCTGGGTGGGGCCGCAGGTGGGATGCACCAGCACCACACCGTTCTCGCTCACGTTGGAGGCGTGCAGCGCGCGGGTGAACAGCTCATAGTGCGCGCGGTGAATCGGGTTGCGGCACTGGAAGGCCACCACGTCTTCGCCTTCAGGCAGGCAAGCACGCACCTCAGCGGGGGTTTGGCAGGGGAAGGGACGCTCGGGCAACTCCATGCCAACGATCGAACCGCCCAAATAGAAGCGACCGCGCTCGCAGGCAATCATGCGCACCGCGGGGTGCTCCAGGGAGCTGGTGCCGTAGCAACCCAAAGCCTCCTTGGCCTTGTCGGGTTCCCACTTGCTCTCCACGGTCATCACCGCGAGGCGGCGACCGTGATAGGTGAGCAGAAGTTTTTGACCAACCGCGATGTCATCACGGTAGGTGTCCATCACGATCGGCAGACCAAACAGCAACCCTGAGGTGGTGCGGTTGGTGTCCACCACGGACTGGTAATCCTCCTGGTGCATGAAGCCACGCAGGGGGGAGAACCCGCCCACCATCAGCAGCTCCACGTCGCAGGCGTTGCGATCACTGCATTCGATCTGATGATCCACCCCGGAGCAGGCGGCATCCCATTGCTCAGAAGGAATGCGCAGATCCACCAGCGTTCCGCCGTGGGGTGCGATCAGAGCCTGAGGAACCGTGGTGGTCATCTGCCGAAGACGGAACAGTGGGGGGCATTCTTCCAGATGAAGAGCCCCCCGTGAGCCTGAATCAGGCTTGCTCGAGGCGGCCGTACACCTCGCCACTCACCTTCACATCCACGGGCTCGCGGCCACCCATGTCGCTGTCAGAGGGCTGAACAGCGGTGAACACACCGGCAAATTCACCCGACTCGGCATCCACACGGGAGATCGAGAAGGTCATGGTGCCGATGCCGTCGATATAGCGCTTCTTGTTCTCAGCCTGAAGCTCCTCGTCGTCGCCACCAAGAGCCACCAGACCCTGGGCGTATTCCACACCGGTGGTCAGCGCACGACCCTTGGGATCCAGGAAGTTGCTGGTGCGGTAGCTGGGGGTGCGGTAGTCACCAGCGAAGTCCGTGCTGGTGGAGATGGAGGTGCCATCCGCGGTGGCCACCAGCTCCTTGCTCGAGAAGGTGAAGGGGATCTCCTCACCACCGGGCAGCAGCACGGTGATGGGCTGGAAATCAATGCCACCCAGCTCCTTGAACTTCAGACCACCGTTCTGGACGGAGAGGTCGCCGTACACGGAATCGAGGCTGGAGGTGTAGCGGGTGAGGATGCGGCCCTCAACGAACTGAGCCTCCTGGCGCTTGTTGGTGGGCTCACCCTTGACGGCCACGGCGCTGGGGTGGAAGCACATCTCCTGCAACTTGTAGGAGCCGCCTTCGCTCAGGGCGATGGTGCCGCGAGCGGACTCAGGCAGGGTGTTGCAATCGTTGGCCAGGCCCGTGTTGTGGATGTCGTCGTAGGTGAGATCCGCACGATCGATCGCCTTGGGATCGGAGCTGCAGGCGGTGAGCAGAGTGAGGCAGGCCGCCAGACAGAGCGCAACGGCTGTCTGCAGCAGGGAACGCAGGCGACGCATGAGCAGCGATAAAGGGCGTTGGCGCGATCGTACAACTCAAAAATGTCGCGCCGCATAGGATGTCGCTCCTCTCAACATCCTTCTGATGCCCGGACCCGACAGCGCTTGGGATGAGCGCTTTGAAGCCTGGTGCCAACAGGGTGTTTCGCTCTGCAACGACGCCGGCAACGACCCCCAGGTGCTGCTGTCAGTGCTGCGGGAGCTGGAGCAACTGCATCGGCAACTGCAGGATGGGCCGTTCCGCAGCAGCATGCCCTCCAGCCGTCAGCAGCTCTATGCCCTGCTGCAATCGATGGAAAAAAGTGGCGGCTGGCCTTACATCCCGCGGCTGCAGCTGAAAACCTTCATGGAACTGCTGGAGGATTTCAAGGCTCAAGATGAGCTGGATTCAGAAGCGTCAGCCGCTTGAACCCAGCGCTGCCGCAGGGCATTCAGTAAGCGGTGAGCCAGCGCCAACTTGCTGGCTGAATCCATCCGCTGCGGCTCCGCCCCCTGCTGCAGCAGCCAACCTTCATTGGTGGTCTCAGCGAATCCGGCACCAGCCTGATCAATGGGGTTGGCAAAGAGCAAATCACAGCCCTTACGCCTGAACTTCGCTTCCGCCTGGCTGAGCACATCGCGGCTCTGGGCAGCAAAACCAACCAGCACCTGGCCGGGCAAGCGCCGCTGCACCAGCTGCTGCAACAGATCGGGAACCGGTTCCCAGTTCTCGGCCTGCACAAGCGCGTGCTGCAGCTCCTGCTTCGGCAGCTTGTGGGCCAGAGGCCGCCGCAGCCGCTGATCTGCCACCGCCGCAGCCATCACCACCGCATCCACCTGGGGTTGCTGCACTTGCAACAGCTGCTCCAGTTCCGCAGCGCTGCTGAAGGGCTGGCACGCCAGCCCCTCCAACCAGGCCGCAGGCAAGGCGAGGGGCCCATGCAGCAGCACCACCTCTGCTCCCCGCAATCGAGCGGCCTGAGCCAGCAGCACCCCCATGCGTCCGCTGGAGGGATTGGAGAGATAGCGCGCCGGATCGAGGGGCTCACGGGTTGGCCCAGCGGTGACCAACAGCTTCAGCCCCTGCAGATCGGACTCCACGCCATGCAGCACCAGCGACTCGGCGGCCAGCACGATCAGCTCGGGCTCCACCATGCGCCCACTGCCCTGGCGATCACAGGCCAGCAGACCGTCCTGGGCGGGTGGCAGGGCCAGCAACGGCTGGTCACGCCGCAGCTGCTGCCAGTTGCGCTGCACCGCTGGGGCTAGCCACATCTCGGTGTTCATGGCTGCCGCCACCAGCAGGGGCGCACGGCAGGCCAGCAGGGTGGCGGCCAGCAGGGTATCGGCAGAGCCCTGCACCAGACGCGCCAAGGTGCTGGCGCTGAGGGGCACCAACAGCACCACATCGGGCCATTCCGCCAGCTCGATGTGCAGTGGCCGGGACTGGCTGTGCTGCCATTGGTCCTGCTCCAGCAGGCAGGGGTTGCGCGACAAACAGGCCAGGGCCACCGGGCTCACCAGCTGGGCCGCACTGGGGGACAGCAGGCAGCGCACCTGGGCCCCCTGCTTCACCAGGGCACTCACCAGCAGCGGCACCTTCACAGCAGCAATGCTGCCGCTCACGGCCACCAGGATCCGCTTGCCGGCCAGGGGCTGCAACGCCGTCATGGCTCAGTCCTCGTCGAACGGTTCCTGATCCACCAGGTGCACGTAGGGCCGCACCAACTCAGGCCGGTGAATGGCCAGGGCGCGCAACAGATGCCAATCGCCCAACCCATCAAAGGGGCTGGGGTAATCGTCTTGCTCAAGGCGTTCCGCCAGCGCCGCCACGCTCGCTTCGGTCTGGGCGGCAAGCAGTTCTTCGGTGATCAAGCCAGTGCCAGACATGGGTGGTAGCGTCCAATTCATCCCCCCTGGGGAATTAGCTCAGTTGGTAGAGCGCTGCGATCGCACCGCAGAGGTCAGGGGTTCGAATCCCCTATTCTCCATATCCAGGCGCCAAATCATGCTGATCATCAGCGTTTCGGCTGATCAGCAGCGCCGGATGTAACGACTGTGGGATTCCCAGGGCTGACCACGGCCCTCGCTCTGCTAGAGGGCAATGCGGTAAAAGGGACACCAGTTGGTCCCTCAGACAACGCATGTCGCAGTCGAAGCGCGAACAAGTGGTTAGCCACCTCCGTTACATCCGCCAGGAACTGCGTGAGATGCATCAGGGCGTGATGGATGACGGTCTGCTGCCCGAAAGCGGTGAAGTCCGTGGCGTGATGGCGCAGATGGAGGCACTGCTGGAGCTGCTGGAGGGCAAGAGTGCCCGCAAGGCCGCAGCCAAGGAAGCCAGCTCCTGATCGATCAAGCCAGCCCCTAACCACTAGATCTGGTGGTAATAGGGGCTTGCATGCCCATATCTTGTGTATAAAGGGGCCGGCGAAGCATCCAGCCAGGTGATGGGGATCCCAGGCTCGCTTCGCCAGTTCTTGGCCTCAGCCTTTCACCAAGAGGAAGCGTGCACCCGCTGAGCGCACCCAACGGGTGACCTCCTCAGTGAGCTGACGGCCCGCCAGTCCGATGCAGCCAGCTGTGCCATCGCGGCTCACATCTTCGTGAATGCCGAAATGCCCCCTTGGCGTGTTGAACAGGGGGTCAACAGGGATGAACCAGCTGCGGCCGATCTCCCAGAGATCGGTGCTGTTGAGACGAATCGGAGCACCAATGCGATAGGGCCCAGGCGGCAACGGCGCGTTGTTGCCCGGCCGGCCGAAACGATCCAGCTGCTCCGTGCTGGGCCGGCCGGTCACGGAGGGCCAGCGCCGCAGCAGGCGGGCGCCCTGGCGCAGCTCAAGATCCCACAGCCGATTGCCCTGCTGGTCGCGGGAGAGGGTTGGCGTGAGCTCCAGCCTGGGCTCCTCGGTGTCCGCCACCTTCTTGGCCAGCTCGAGGGGCAGCGGCGGATCCGGCAGCTCTTGCGGTTCCCCCAGAAAGAAGGGAAGCATGGGGCACGTTCGTGGCGGCGTGGAGCCTCGCCGATTTCCGCCCCTCAACGGAAAAAGACTGGACAGCGCGCAAACCGAATCCCATGGGACTCAGCTGATGCAATCCACACGGCTTCACCGGCTGGCCGGCCAATCGCTCCTGCGCCTCGAGCGCTGGGCCGAGAACCCCTGGCGCCGCATCTCGTTGCTGCTGATCGTGCTGCTGGGGGGCTTCAGCGCTGGCGTGAGCCTTGGCTCAGTGGCCGGTGTGCTGATGATCATCGACCCGGTGGGCGCCCTGGTGGTGGTGAGCGCATCGGAGCTCGCCATCCGGGCCCGCAGGCCCCTCATACGCCGCGGCGGCAATCAGCTCAGCCTCGGCCTGCTGGACATGGCGCGCATGGGACTCATCTACGGCCTGCTGCTGGAGGGAATTAAAACCAGCGTTTAATCCTTCATTCACTCCATTGCGGCGCGCCATCCATACCTTGTGGATATTGATCACCGCGCGCCCCATGACCAACACCCGTGAGCGCTTTTATCTCGAACTGGAACCCCCCGCTGAAGAGCTGCGCAACAAACCCCATGTGGTGATTGTTGGCGGTGGCTTTGCTGGCGTGAAGGCCTGCAAGGCCTTCAAAGGCGCTGATGTGCGCGTGACGCTGATCGACAAGCGCAACTTCAATCTGTTCCAACCCCTGCTGTATCAGGTGGCCACTGGCCTGGTTTCACGCGGCGACGTGGCCACCCCCCTGCGCCTGCTGGTGGGAGCACAACGCAATGTGCAGGTGCTGCTGGGAGAGGTGACCGAGATTCAGCCCGATGCCAAGGAAATCATCTTTAACGGCAAGGCCCTCAGCTACGACCATCTGATCCTGGCCACTGGCTCGGGCAGCACCTTCTTCGGGCATGAGAACTGGCGCAGCATCGCGCCACCGATGAAGATCCTCGAACACGCCGAGGAGATCCGCCGCCGGCTGTTGATGGCCCTGGAGCAGGCCGAACAAACCCCCAACAAAGAGGAGCGCGAGTTTCTGCAAACCGTGGTGGTGGTGGGGGGTGGACCCACCGGCTGCGAGCTTTCCGGCGCCATCAATGAACTGATGCGTCGCTCCATGGCCAAGGATTTCCGCCAGCTCAACCCGGAGATGTGCCGGGTGCTGCTGGTGGACCCCGGTGAGCGGCTGCTCAAAGCCATGCCAGAGAGCTGCTCCAAGGCCGCTGCCGAACAGCTCGAGGCCATGGGAATTGAGCTCTGCTTCCACGGCCGCGTGCAATCGATGGTGCCTGGCGAAGTGCTGATCAGCACCCCCAGCGGCGATCGCAAGATCAAGGCGGCCAACGTGTTCTGGACCGCTGGCGTACGCGCCTCCCACCTGGGCAAGAAGCTGGCGGAAGCCACCGGCTGTGACGTGGACCGGGGCGGCCGGGTGGTGGTGCAACCCGATTTCTCAATCCCCAATCACCCCGAGATCCGGGTGGTGGGAGATCTCTGCCACTACACCCACACCCGCGATGGCCAACCGCTGCCCGGCATGGCAGGCCCGGCCGTGCAGATGGGCGGCTGGGTGGCCAAAGACATCCGGGCCCAGCTGGAGGGACGCCAGCACCAAGCCTTCAGCTGGTTTGATTTCGGCAGCATGGCCATCCTGGGGCGCCTCGGCGCTGTGGCCAATCTGCGGGGCCTGAAACTGCGCGGCCTACCAGCCTGGTTCCTCTGGGCCGTGGCGCACCTGGCCTTCATGCCCAATGAAGAGAATCGACTCTCGTTGCTGCTCAAGTGGCTGTGGGCGATCCTCACCCGTGAGCGGGGCTCGCTGCTGCTCACCGGCATGCCCAGTCAGCATGTGGGCCTCGATGGCGGCACCGCCCCCTTCCCGATGGGCCTCAACAACGAGCCCTCCATTGCCGACATGGGGGGGCCCATGGCCCAGGCGATCGACAACTTCCGCGAAGCCGAAGCCCCCGCAGCCGAGGCCAGCTCCTGACGCTCAGCCCTCGTCGCTGGCAGCCATCAGATAGAGCAGGGCCATGCGCACCGGGATCCCGTTGCGCACCTGCTCCTCCACCAACGAGCGGCTGGGATCATCCAGCAACTCACCGCTGAGCTCCACGCCCCGGTTCACAGGACCGGGGTGCAGCACCGGCACCGGCTTGCCGCAGGCCTCCAAACGGGCATGGCTGAGGCCATAGCGGCGGTGATAGGCATCCAGGCTGGTGATCAGATGGCTGCGCAT